>DATNGI010000065.1:0-14666 GCA_035605955.1 Rhizomicrobium sp. | reverse complement strand
CGCGAAGGCGTGGCCGTCAATTCCGGCACGGCGGCACTTCATTGCGCCATGCGCGCGCTGGGACTGGGGCAGGGTGATGAAGTCATCGTTCCCGCCATAACCTTCGCCGCCTCGGCCAACGCCGCGCTTTTCGAAGGTGCCAAACCGGTCTTTGCCGATGTCGAACCGGATACGCTTCTGATTGATCCCCGGTCGGTCGCGAAATCCATCACGCCGCGCACCCGCGCCATCGTCGCGGTGGATTATGCAGGCCAGCCCGCCGACTATGACGCCTTGAAAGCGCTGGCGGCGTCCCGCGGCATCCCTATCGTCGCCGACGCTTGCCATGCGCCTGGCGCAGCCTACAAAGGTCGCGCTGCTGGAACTTTGGCCGATATTTCCTGTTTCTCCTTTCATCCGGTGAAACATTTGACCACCTGCGAAGGTGGCATGACGGTGACCGATGATCCGGCGATGGCCGCGCATATGCGCCGCTTCCGCAACCATGGCATCGACAGTGACCATCGCTCGCGCCAGGCCGCGGGTTCGCATGCCTATGACATGGTCGAGCTTGGCTACAATTATCGCTTGCCGGATGTTCAATGCGCCCTGGGATTGGCCCAGCTCAAGCGCCTGGATGGCTGGGTGGCGGCGCGTCAGCGCATCGCACGCTTCTATGATGCGGCGCTCGCCAATATTGCCGAGGTGGTGCCGCTCAAGACCCATGCCGAGCGTGTGCATTCCTACCATCTCTATGTCGTGCGCTTGATGGACAGCATCGACCGCGACAGCGTTTTTGCCCGGCTGCGCGCTGACGGAATCGGCGCGAATGTCCATTATGCGCCGGTCTATGTGCACTCCCATTATGCCAGGCTGGGCTATAAGCCTGGACTGTGCCCGGCGGCCGAGGCGGCAGCCGGTCAGATCCTGTCGCTGCCCATGTTCCCCGCCATGACCGAGGCCGATGTCCGCCGGGTGGTGGGTGCGCTTACCAGAGCGACGGCGTAAGCACGATCTCGTCTGAAAGCGCGAACGATGCCCAATCGAGTTCGGGCAGTCGGACTTCCGCCGCTGCGATGATGCCCTGCAATTCATCGGCGCTGGTGAGGCCAACCAGACCGAAAGCGATTTCCGGCCGCGCCAGCACAAAAGCCAATGCGGCTGCAAGAGGTGAGACACCCGCCTCGCGCAATTGTGTCTTGATCTTCACCAGATGCGCTGTGGCGCCTCTTAGCTTTTCCGGCAGTTCATCCAGAAACAGCAATCCCTGGAGGAAGAGTGAGCGCGCGTGAATCTCGACACCGAGATTGTCCAATGCGGTCAGCGTTCCATCCGCCAGCAGCCGCTGATCGAGCAGGCTGAAGGGAAGTTGCATCACATCGGGCCGGAAACGCTCCGCCAGGTTCGTGGGATTGTCTGCCACATAGACCGAGATGCCGATCTTCCGGAATGTGCCGCCATCGCGCAGCCCGAGCAGGGCGCGCCACAAGGCATCGCCATCCGACCCGGCAAGGTCCGATGCCGCATGCACCAGCAGCGTGTCTGCCCTCAACATGGCCGCCGATTGCCGGGCCCGCGCCACCACCGCGTCCACGCCATGCTTGACGCCGATGGTTTTGGTGACGATCCGAAATGGTCTTGTGTCGCGCTTGGCCAACACCGTCTCAGCCTCGCCATAATTGGCTGCTGTGTCCAGCAAGCGGATACCCTTATCAGCCGCCAGCGCCAGGATGCGCGCCGCTTCCGAAGCCGTGATCTGCCCCTGGCGGTTGGAGATGCCATAGACCTGACCGAACTGAACGGTGCCCAATCCCAATTTCTCAACCATCGCGCAACATTCCTTCGACCTTCTCCGCGATCGCCAGAGATGCGGTAAGACCGGGACTTTCTATCCCAAAAAGATTGACGAGGCCGGAATGGCTGTGTGTTTCAGGGCCTTCGATACGGAAATCCGCGTTGGGATCTTTAGGGCCGCCGGCCTTGGGCCGCACGCCGGAATAACCAGGCGCCAGCATGTCCGTGCGGATTTTTGGCCAATAGGCCGCAATCAAAGGCGCAAACCGGACGGGAAGATCGGACGCCACCGCATAATCGATCCTGCCGGGATCATCGGTGGCGAGCCATTCGACATTCGGTCCGAAACGCGCCGCGCCATCCATATCGAGCGTGAGATGCACGCCCAGACCGCCCGGCTCCGGCACGGGATAGATCAGGTGACGGAACGGGCTTTTGACCGTCAGGCTGACGTAATTGCCCTTCGCTAGGAAAGTCGGCGGCACGAAACGTGGGTCCAATCCTTCGATCAAACTTGCGAGATGCGGCGCCCACAATCCGGCGCTGTTGATCAGAAATCGTGTCTGGAGCGCCAGCGTCTCTCCGGCGTTTTCGACCGTCACTCGGTAACCATTGCCGCTGCGGGCAATGGCGGTGACTCTGGCATTGCGAACCAGATTTGCGCCGGCGGCCTCGGCATCACCCAGTAGCGCCGTCATGTAAGCATGGCTATCGATGATGCCGGTGGATGGCGAGAGCAGCGCTGCGGTGGCGGACAATTCCGGTTCCAACGCCGCGACATCGCGTTTGCCGAGGAGCTTCAAATCATCGACGCCATTGGCGGCGGCGTGGCGCGCCAGCGCGGGAAGCAGCTCTTCTTGCTGTGCATTGGTGGCCACAATCAATTTGCCCAGCCGCTTATGTCCGACGCCATGGCTTTCGCAGAAATCGTAAAGCCGCGCCCGGCCCGCAACGCAGAGCGTAGCCTTGAGCGATCCCTGCGAATAATAGATCCCCGCATGAATGACCTCGCTGTTGCGAGCGCTGGTCTCCATGCCGATCTGGGCGTTCTTCTCCAGGATCACGACCTCGCGGCCGACAAGAGCCAAGGCGCGCGCCACGGCCAGGCCGACCACGCCCGCGCCGATTACGACAGCCTCTGCCGAGAAATGCCCGCTCATCCCGTCCTGAGATAGCGCACGGCTTCGTCACGGCCAAACAGATAAAGCAGGACGCGGAGATTTTCCCCGCGCGGCGCCTTGAGTTCGGGATCGCGCGCCAGAATCAACCTGGCATCGTCATGCGCCACGGCAAGAAGGTCGGAATGCGCCACCGGATCGGCGACACGGAATTCCTCCAAGCCGCTCTGCCTCCGCCCCAGCATTTCACCGGGGCCGCGCAGCTTGAGGTCCTGCTCGGCGATGACGAAACCATCATCGGTGTCGCGCAGGGTGGCCAGTCGCGCCTTGGCGGTTTCGCCGAGGCTGCCATGATAGACCAGAAGGCAGGAAGATTTGCCGCTGCCCCGGCCGACCCGGCCCCGCAGCTGGTGCAGCTGCGCCAGCCCGAAGCGCTCCGCATGCTCCACCACCATGATGGTGGCCTCCGGCACGTCCACGCCCACTTCGATCACAGTGGTCGCAACCAGCAATTTGGTTTCCCCGGCCTTGAATGCCGCCATGGCGGCGTCCCGTTCCGCCGCTTTCATCTGCCCATGCACCAGACCCAGCTTGATGCCCAGAGTTTTTTTCAGCATGGCGGCACGTTCCTCAGCGGCGGCCAAATCGATTTTCTCGGATTCCGCCACCAGCGGACACACCCAATAGGCGCGGCTCCCGCGATCCAGCGCCATGCGCAGATGTGCGATGATGTCGTCCAGCCGCGCGGCGCTCATAACCCGCGTCTCGACGGGCTTCCTGCCAGGCGGGCGACCGGTGACGCGGGAAACGTCCATGTCGCCATAGGCTGTGAGCGCCAAGGTGCGGGGGATCGGCGTCGCGGTCATCACCAGCACATCGGCCGGTCGGCCTTTGCTTTGCAGTTTCATGCGCTGATGCACGCCGAAGCGGTGCTGTTCGTCCACCACTGCCAGGCCCAGGTCGCGGAAGCTGACATCCTCGGAGAAAAGGGCGTGGGTGCCGATCAGGATGTCGATCTCGCCCGCAGCCAGCTTGGTCAGCGTCTCTGCCCGCTGCGGCCCGCGCTCCCGCCCGGTCAATCCTGCTAGCCTGATGCCTGCAGCTTCGGCATAGGGCGCAAGCGAGGCGAGGTGCTGGCGCACCAGCAGTTCCGTCGGCGCCATCAGCGCCCCTTGCGTGCCCGCTTCGACCGCGGCCAGCAGCGCCAAGAGGGCGACGATGGTCTTGCCGGAGCCGACATCGCCTTGCAGCAGCCGCAGCATGCGCTTGTCGCTGGCCATATCGGCTTCGATTTCAGCCAGCGCCGACAATTGCCCGTCGGTGAGCGCGAAAGGCAGGGCGGCGATGGCGCGCGCCTTGAGGCGTCCGTCGCCCAGGATACGGCGCCCGCCTGGCGCCCGCATATGCGAGCGGATCAAGAGCAGCGCCAGCTGGTTCGCCAGCAATTCGTCATAGGCCAGCCTTTGCCGCGCCAAGGTTTCCAGCGACAGATCGCTTTCATGTTCGGGCGCATGCGCCGCCATCAGCGCGTGGTTGAAAGGCTTAAAGCCACGCTGGCGCAGGAAGGCGGCATCCTGCCATTCCGGCATGTCGGGCACCCGCTCCAAGGCGCCACGCACGGCCTTGAACATCACCCTGGGCGTCAAACCTTCGGTCAGACCATAGACAGCTTCATGTTGCGGCAGGCTGGCGGCCGCTTCCGGCGCCACGATGTAGTCGGGATGCGGCATTTGCAGCCTGTCCTTGAAACTCTCGATTTTGCCGGAGACCAGGCGGCGTGTGCCTGGCGGCAAGATCTGGTTCAGATATTTCGCGTCGGCACGGAAGAAGACGAGATCCATGATCGCGGTGTCGTCGCTCACGCGCACCTTGTAGGGCTGGCTTTTGACCCGCGGCGGCAGATGATCGAGCACATTGACCTCGACGGTCGCGATACGTCCCTGCTCGGCCGCGATCAGCTCGGGGCGGTAGGAGCGGTCGATCACGCCTTGGGGCAGATCCAGGATCAGGTCCACCAAGCGCGGCCCCGCCACCTTGGCGATCAGCTTTTCAAGCTTCGGCCCCACCCCCGCGAGGGTGCGGATTTCGGCGAAAAGCGGGAACAGAATCGAAGGCCGCATATGTCTATTTAAGGTCCCTCGCCTTTTTCCGTCATCCGACCAGTGCATGATCATTGAATCTTCCGATGCAAGTGAAATTTGTAAATTAAATCAATATCGTAATCACAGATTCCACCGCTCTACCGCCCAAAGACACGATGGTGTATGTCCGAAGGCGGTTTCAACGAGAACGTTCATGACGCAGTCCTTTGTGGATGAAGCCCGTGCCTATCTGATGCTGTCCCAGAAGGCCCTGTTGATGGCGGCCCAAAGCCAAGAATTTCTGGGGCAGTTGGCTTCGGTTGGCGACGCCATCACCAATTGCTTCAAAGCTGGCGGAAAGGTCCTTCTTGCTGGCAACGGCGGGAGTGCCGGGGATGCCCAGCATATCGCGGGAGAGTTTTTGTCCCGGCTGAATTTCGACCGCAGTCCCTTGGCGGCCATCGCTCTCACAGTCGACACCTCGGTGTTGACCGCCATCGGTAATGATTATGGATACGAGCAAGTCTTTGAACGCCAGGTTCACGGCCTGGGCAAACCCGGCGATGTGTTCATCGGTATTTCGACCTCGGGCCGCTCGCCCAACATCCTTCGGGCATTGCGCAAAGCGCGCGAGCTCGGTCTGGTCACCGTGGGCTTCTGCGGCGCGCGCAAGGGCGAGATGCTGGATCTTTGCGACATAGCGCTGTGCGCTCCGTCTGAATCGACACCGCTCATTCAGCAAATTCACATCACCTGTGCCCACATCATTTGCGGCGAGGTCGAGAAGCGACTGTTCCGGCAAGATGCGTGCGCGGCCGCCTTCTGAACGGTCGATCGGGACTGATCGCCTAAAAGAGGGATGGCGGAAAGCGATGATCTCGCAATGTGTGATATTGGTCGGTGGCTTGGGTACGAGACTGGGCGCCCTGACGCGCACAACGCCGAAACCGCTTTTGCCGGTGAATGGAAAGCCCTTCCTTGATTTTCTGATTCATCGCGCCGTGCGTTTCGGTTTCACGGATATCGTGTTGCTGGCGGGTTATCTGGGCGATCAGGTGCTGACACGTTATTCGGGCGAGCGCCGGATAGCGGGCCGCGATGCGCGCATTCGTGTGGCCGTTGAAACGGAGCCCGCGGGAACGGGCGGCGCGCTACGGTATTTGGAGGGAATTGCAGACGATCATTTTTTGTTGATGAACGGAGATTCCTGGTTGGACATGGATCTGCGGGCTTTTGCCGCCCTGCCACCGCGCTTTCCATTCTTAGCCAAGGTCGCGCTCCGGCGGCTCGAAAATTCCGGCCGTTATGGCGCGGTTCTCTTGGAGAAAGACTGTATCCGAGACTTCGACGCCGCGGGTGTCGGAACAGGGGATGGTTTGATCAATGCCGGCATTTATCTGGTGTCGCGCGATCTGATCGGGGTCGTGAGCCGGCTTCCTTGCTCCTTGGAGCGAGATGTGTTCGTGCCGCTGGCTAGAGCAAAAAAGCTTGGCGGTGAGATTTGCGACGGAGCTTTCATCGATATCGGCATCACTCAGGATTACGAAAGATCTGCGGACGTCCTGCGCACAAGCTTGTTTCGCCCTGCGGTGTTCTTCGACCGGGATGGAGTTCTGAATATTGACGAAGGCTATACCCATCGACCTGACGATTTGTGTTGGAACATGGGCGCGGTTGCAGCCGTGCGAGCCGTCAACACCGCCGGATGGTACGTCTTTGTTGTCACAAACCAGGCTGGGGTCGCTCATGGGCATTATGATGAGACGGCAGTTGATCGCTTTCATCGCCGCATGGATGCCCAGCTGGCCGTCCAAGGTGCCCATATCGACGAGTATGTGCATTGCCCCTTCCACCCCAAGGCCAAGCTGAAGGCGTATCGGCGCGATACCCACCATCGTAAGCCTGGACCTGGCATGATTTTGGACATCTTAGAGCAGTGGCCGGTGGACGCCTCTCGCAGTTTCTTGATCGGTGATCGAGAAAGTGATTTGCAGGCGGCCAAGGCTGCCGGCATTGCCTCCGCCCTCTATGACGGTGGCGACCTCCATCAACTTGTGGCCCGTGAATTGGCTGCCCGGACCGCTGATTGACATCCGGTTGTTCTGCCCTGCTGCGAAGGCTATATCCCCGCCATGGATGACCTCGAAAAGGGTGGCTCTTCGGAGAACCGCCGCAAACGGCTTTTGTTTCGGGCACAGCGGCGCGGCTTCAAGGAGGTGGATCTCATCTTCGGGGCCTATGCCGAGGCCTGTCTGTGGGATCTGAACGCGGCGGAGTTAGACCAGTTCGAGGCGCTGCTCACCGCGCCTGACCAGGAGGTCTATGCCTGGCTGCGGGGCGCCGAGCCGGTGCCGGCCCAGTATGACAATCCGGTTTTTGCGGGGCTAAAGGCGGTTTGCGGCCGCAAAGGGTTTGTGTGGAACGGATAGATTACATCGCAAAGACCGAAGGCCGCCTCACGGTTTCGGGCGCGCCGGCGGGCTTTGACGCCTATCTGGCGGCGGAAGCGGCGCGGCGGCGGAACGGTCTGATCCTGTTCATCGCCGCCGACGAGCCGCAAGCCGACGCGTTCACGGCCGCGGTGTCTTTCTTCGGGCCTTCCTTGCGCTTGCTGCCATTCCCGGCCTGGGATTGCCTGCCGTATGACCGGGTGTCGCCCAAGCCGGACATCGAAAGCGCGCGCCTCGCCACTTTGGCGGCGCTCGCGCATGGGATCGAAGGCCCCGCAATCCTGGTCACCAGCGTGGCAGCGATTCTGCAGCGCGTGCCGCCCCGTGCGTCCATCGCAGACGCCAGTTTCGCGGCAAAGGTTGGGGAAGAGGTAGATCGCGAAGAATTGGTCGCGTTCCTGGCCAGCAACGGCTATGCGCGGGCGGGCACAGTGCGCGATCCGGGCGATTTTGCCTTGCGGGGCGGCATCGTCGATCTCTGGCCGCCGGGAACCGAAGAGCCGCTGCGCCTGGATTTCTTCGGCGAGACCCTGGACGCCATCCGAAAATTCGACGCTGCCACGCAATTGTCGAACGACAGCGTGGCGTCCATCACGCTGCTGCCCGCCAGCGAAGCGCCCCTGAACGAGGGCGCCATCAGCCGCTTCCGCAGCGGTTATGTCGCCTCCTTCGGACCTGCGGGCGACGATCCGCTTTACGAAAGCGTCAGCGCCGGACGCAAAGCGCAAGGCATGGAGCATTGGCTGCCGCTTTTCTATGACGGTCTGGACACGCTGTTCGACTATCTGCCGCGCTCACTGACAATGCTGGGCCACCAAGTGGAAGAAGCCAAAACGGCCAGGCTGGAAGTCGTGCAGGATTGCTATGACACCCGCGAACAGTTCCGGCACCAAGAACCGGACGCCAAAGCGATCAAGGCTGCGCCTTACAAACCACTGAAACCGGACGCGCTCTACCTTAGCGACACGGAATGGAAGCGCGCGCTCGCGCACCATCTTGTCCGCGATCTGACGCCCTTCCAGGCGCCGGAAAGCAAGACCAGTGTCGATGCGGGTGGTCGCCAGGGCCACGATTTCGCGCCCGAGCGGACAAGCGGCAATCTGAATGTCTTCCAAGCCGCGGCCGATCACCTTCAAGCGTTGCAAACGAGCGGCAAGCGGGTGCTGGTGGCGAGCTGGACCGAAGGTTCGGCGGAGCGCATGGGCGGCGTCCTCTCCGATCACGGCATCGCCGCCATCCGCCGCGTGGAAAATTGGCCCGACGCGCTGAAACTCGATGCCCGCGCGGCGGCGCTCGCCTGCCTGGGCATCGAAAATGGCTTCGAGACGCCGGACTTCGCCGTGATGAGCGAGCAGGACGTCTTGGGCGATCGCATGGTGCGGGCGCAGGCCCGTCAACGCCGGGCGCAGAATTTCCTGTCAGAAGCGTCCGCGCTGGCGCCGGGAGATTTGGTCACCCATATCGAACATGGCGTGGGCCGTTATCTGGGGCTCAAGGCCATCGAAGCCTTGGGCGCCCCGCATGACTGTTTGGAGCTTCAATATGACGGCGGCAAGCTCTTCCTGCCGGTGGAAAATATCGAACTCCTGACCCGCTACGGTTCGGACGAAGGCAGCGCCCAGCTTGACCGGTTGGGCGGCGCCGGCTGGCAGCAGCGCAAGGCCAAGATGAAAGAGCGAGTGCGCGCCATCGCCGCCGAGCTGATCCGCGTCGCCGCCGCTCGCTCCTTGAAGTCGCTGCCGCCGGTCGAGCCGCCACACGGCCTCTATGATGAATTCTGCGCCCGCTTTCCCTATCAGGAGACCGAGGACCAGGAGAAAGCCATCGCCGAGACCATCGCCGATTTGGGGCAGGGGCGGCCGATGGATCGGCTGGTGTGCGGCGATGTCGGCTTCGGCAAGACCGAAGTGGCTTTGCGCGCCGCCTTCGTTGCCGCCATGGCGGATGAACAGGTGGCGGTGGTGGTGCCCACCACCCTTCTGGCGCGGCAGCATTATCGCGCTTTCGCGGAACGGTTCATAGGCTTCCCAGTGAAGGTGCGGCAGCTGTCGCGCTTTGTGGATGCCAAGCACGCGAAGGAAACCAAACAGGCGCTGGCCGACGGCACGGTGGATGTGGTGGTGGGCACGCACGCGCTCTTGGCCGAAAACATCATTTTCAAGCGCCTTGGCCTGGTCATTGTGGACGAGGAGCAGCATTTCGGCGTCTCCCACAAGGAACGGCTGAAAAGCCTGAAGGCCGATGTCCATGTCTTGACGCTTACGGCAACGCCGATCCCGCGCACCTTGCAACTGGCTTTGTCCGGTGTGCGCGATTTGTCCCTGATCACCACGCCCCCCATCGACCGGCTGGCGGTGCGCACCTTCGTGACACCGTTCGATCCCTTGGTGGTGCGCGAGGCGCTGTTGCGGGAGCATTATCGCGGCGGCCAGTCCTTCTTCGTGGCGCCCCGCATCGCCGATCTGCGCGATGCGAACACGTTCCTGAAGGCGACGGTGCCGGAAGTGAAGACGGCGATGGCGCACGGCCAGATGAGCCCCACTGTGCTGGAAGAAGTGATGACAGCCTTTTATGACCGCAAGATCGATGTCCTGATCTCCACCAACATCGTGGAGTCCGGCCTCGATATCCCCAGCGCGAACACCATGATCGTGCAGCGCGCCGACATGTTCGGCCTGTCACAACTTTACCAGATCAGGGGCCGCATCGGCCGTTCCAAGGCGCGCGCCTATGCCTATCTCACCACGCCGCCGGACAAGAAATTGACGGATACCGCTACGCGCCGGCTGGAAGTCCTGCAGTCCTTGGATCAGTTGGGCGCAGGCTTTTCCGTCGCCAGCCATGACATGGATATCCGCGGCGCCGGCAATCTGTTGGGCGAGGAACAGTCCGGCCATGTTCGCGAAGTTGGGATCGAGCTTTACCAGGAGATGCTGGAGGAGGCGGTTTCGTCGTTGCGAGAAGGCGGCGACGCCAAGGATGTGGAAGATCAATGGTCGCCTGCCATCAATCTGGGCGCCTCCGTATTGATCCCGGAAAGCTATGTCACCGATCTCAATGTCCGCATGTCGCTCTATCGCCGCTTGTCGGGGCTTGAGACCCGCGCCGATATCGACGCTTTCGCTGCCGAATTGATCGACCGCTTCGGGCCGCTACCGGAAGAAGTGACGCATCTGTTCGAGATCGTGGCAATCAAGCAGCTGGCGCTGGCGGCGGGGGTAGAGAAGATCGACGCAGGCCCCAAGGGCGGCACCATCGCCTTCCGCAACAATGCTTTCGCCAATCCTGTGGCGCTGATCAAGCTGATCAGCCAGCACAGCGGCACCATGAAAGTCAGACCCGATCAGAAGATCGTGGTGACGCGCGACTGGCCCACGCCCGACGACCGTCTCAAAGGCGCCAAAGCGCTGCTGGGGCAATTGGCGAAATTGGCCGAAGCTGCGTGACGGCAAAGCCCTATCATGCCGTTCCAGGCGGTGTGCGGCTGGCGGTGCGCCTGACCCCACGGGGTGGCCGCGATGCGCTGGACGGCGTGGGTATGGATGCCCAGGGGCGCCCGGTGCTGCAGATCCGGCTAGCGGCGCCGCCGGTCGAGGGCGCGGCCAACGAGGCCCTGATCGCCTTCCTGGCGGAGCTGCTGGATTTGCGAAAAAAGGACGTGGTCCTCCGCTCCGGACATACCGCCAGAACCAAAATCGTTGAATTGACTGGAACGCCGGATGTGCTGCTCGCACACCTCGCAAAGGTGATTTAACGCAGCATTCACCACGCCAAAGTGAGCCTGCCCTGGCGGAAGCTGAAGGATTTGAATCGTCTCAGGAACGCCATGCCCAACAGGGACGCGTTCATGTCAGCCTGGTTCACGGAGACGGCGACATCGGAGAAATGCGCACCGCCAACCGCCAGGTCTCTTATCCGGGTCAATGCGCCCCGGCCCACTCCGTTGGCGGTCTCGTAGCGATGATCGAAATCGAGCAGGCTGAAGTCCAGGCCGGCACGTTTGGCGTCCGACGGGCTCAAGACGATGTCGCTGGCGCCGGTGTCGATCAGGAAGCGGACGCGCACGCCATTGACGGTGCCATAGACAAGGTAATGTCCGCCTTCGCTTTCCGAGATCGCCATCTGCCGCATACCGGTCTGGACCGGATAACCGGGAATGAGGCCGGAACGCAGGCGGAATGCGGCGTCCCGCAACGGCTCTTGATAGGCGAAGCCCAGCGCCAGAACGCCCATGATGCCAACCCACATCAAAATATTGCGCACCGTCTGCTTGAGATTGACTTCGCGGATGAACAACAACCCGCTGGAAATCACGGCCAAGATCGCCACCATGCGAACCAGGGTGGCCGTATCCAGCCAGTTTGGATTCCCGTTCGGAAAAAGCTCCGACAGACCCCACAGCGACAGGCCAAGAACCGCCAGCGTACACAGCCACAAGGTGAATCCCAGGCGCGACGCCTTGCGCCGCGGTTTGGGGGGCTGGCCCCAGGGCGCCGGCTCGGACACCTAGGTGAAATCCATCAGGTTGCCGCTGCCCAGTTGGATGCGCTCCAAGAGCAGCGACGTCTCCGGGATCATGCGCTCCATCCAGTAGCGCGCGCTGATCAGTTTTTCCTTATGGAACGGGCTATCCTTGGTAACGGAAATCTTGGCGATGCGGGCCCACATCCAGGCGACCATCACGATGCCCATCAGACGCAGATAGTCGGACGCGCCTGCGCCGGCATCGTTGGGATTCTTGAGACCGTTCTGCGCCAGCCACATAGTGGCTCCTTGCAGATTCTCGATACCCCGTTTCAAACCTTTCGCATAAGGCGCCAGCTTTTCGTCCTTCTCATTCTCGCTCAACCATCCGGTCAATTGCGCGAACAGTGCGAGGGGCGCGGCGCCGCCCTTGCGGCCCAGCTTCCTGCCCACCAGATCCATGGCCTGCACGCCGTTGGCGCCTTCATAGGTCTGGTTGATGCGGCCGTCGCGCACGAACTGCTCCACGCCATTGTCGCGGATATAGCCATGGCCGCCATAGCACTGCATGGCGAGATTGGCGGCTTCGAAGCCCATATCGGTGCAGAAGGCCTTCAGCACCGGCGTCATCAAATCGGCCAGCAGCGCCGCCACCGGAGCATCCTCCCGCTTGGAATGACCGAGCGCCATGTTGAAGGCGGTCCAGCAGGCCAGAGCGCGTGCGCCTTCCACGAAGGCGCGGCAATGCAGCAGCATGCGCTTGACATCGGGATGCACGATTTCCAGATCGGCGGGCTTGTCCGGCTCCTTGGGGCCCGTCAAGGCGTGGCCGACGCGGCGCTCATGGGCATAGGCGTAGCCGTTCTGATAAGCGACATCGCCGATGGCGATGCCTTGCACGCCTACGCCCAGCCGCGCCGCATTCATCATGCCGAACATGCCGGCCATACCGGCCGAGGCGGAACGCTTTTCACCTGGCTTCGCAGGTTCGAGCTTGGGTCCCAGCCGCCAGGCAATGGCGTCGTCGAAATTGAGCACGCAAGTGGCCTGGCCCTTGATTCCCATCTTGTGCTCGATGCCGCCGGTATTGACGCCATTGCGGGCGCCCATCTTGCCGTCTTCACCCACCAGGAATTTCGGCACCATGAAGAAATTCACGGTGGAAAGATCGTCCTGGATCTGCCCGTTGGCGTCGGGAATCTTGGCGATCACCATATGGATGATATTGTCGGTGAGATCCTGGTCGCCGCCGGAGATGAAGATCTTGGTGCCTTTCATGCGATAGGTACCGTCGGGCTGCTCGACCGCGCGGGTCTTCATCAGGCGCAGGTCGGTGCCGCAGCCTGGCTCGGTCAGGCACATGGTGCCCGCCCATTCACCCGACACCATCTTGGGGACCAGATGCTGCTTCATCCATTCGGCGCCAGTGGCGATCAGCGCGCCATAGGCGGCGGAGGTGAGGCCGGGATACATGGCGAAGGACTGGTTGGCCGCCATCGCCATCTCGCCCACCGCCATGCTCATCAGGGCTGGCATGTCGGAGCCGCCAAATTCCGCGGGCGCCGAAAGCCCGCCCCAGCCGCCTTCGCTGTAGGCGCGATAAGCGTCCTTGAAGCCTTTGGGCGTGCGCACCACGCCGTTCTCGAAATGACAGCCTTCCTCGTCGCCGGATTGATTAATCGGCTGCAGCACTTCCTCGC
The DNA here is from genome assembly GCA_035605955.1 of Rhizomicrobium sp. Lineage (GTDB taxonomy): Bacteria > Pseudomonadota > Alphaproteobacteria > Micropepsales > Micropepsaceae > Rhizomicrobium. The sequence continues at coordinate 1,080 of DATNGI010000065.1, read as the reverse complement.
AAAGCTTGCCCGCGTTGGTAAGAATGTCGTCGATCAGATCGGGCGCCAGATCCTGGAACTGCGGAAGATCGCGGTGTTTTTCAGTCTCCAGAAATTCATGAAGGAGGAAGCGGTAATCTTCGACCGGCGCGCGATAGATCGGCATGCGGGAACCCTCTCGTTTCCCGATATTTACGCTTGGTGCCGGAAATAGAAAAGCGGCCGCCGCGCAAAGAGGCGCTGGCGCCCACGCGCGGGCAACCACCGAGAGGCTGGCGCCCACTCGCATCGCTCCGCGATGCTCCGTGGCGCTCAGTTTTTGTAAGCTCGTTCACTCCGCTCGGGCACGTATGCGGTCTGGCGCCCACTCGCGGACTTCGTCCGCTCGGTGGCGCTCAGTTTTTCTAAACTCGCTGCGCTCGGCTCAAGGAAAACTGGCGACCCCAGGAAGACTCGAACTTCCGGCCTACGGTTTAGGAAACCGCCGCTCTATCCTGCTGAGCTATGGGGTCGCTTGTTTCTTCAACGCCTTACGGAACGCATTCTGACTTTCATTCCGTTTCATTATGACTTTTTCCGGTTTTGTTCCTCAGTGCAAGGCGTTTCTTTTGAGCCGCTTTGACAAAGCGGCCATGAACCGGGCGGACAGGTGAGGTACCAGCATGGTCGCGAGGATGGACGTGTATCATCACTGGTATGTTGAACTTATTAGCTCAGACAGAGGGTGCTTCGGCCTTGGTGGCGGGGCGACTGAATCGCGACGAGAAATTGCGTTTCCTCGCGCCAGTGGGGGCAACAGCCGAAGAGCCAAGCGAATTGAAGCGATTGGGCGTCGTGCCGGTTAAAGGCCGCTAACAGTAGGGCACCAAGCCGCAGTAGCCAGCTAACCTTCCGCCGAAAAGTGCACCCTGCAAGGGTAAAGTATCCGGGCCGGGCGTCAGCCGTACGCGAGGTCGGTGCTCTGTCCGATTTCGATAATATATCCATCAGGATCGCGGATATAACAGCGCGTCTCGCCGTACTTGGGGATTGGCTCCGTGATGAACTCTGCTCCTCGAGCTTTCCATAATTCATAGCATGCTTGAATATCCGCAACGCGGA
>DATNGI010000064.1:0-46262 GCA_035605955.1 Rhizomicrobium sp. | reverse complement strand
CGAGTCCCGGGTGAACACGGTCGTGATCAACAACATATTCACACCAAACTATAACCTGGCAGTGGATGCGGTGCAGGTGACGCCGGGCAATGTCGGAGCGTCCGGCTTGGCGATCGGGTCCGTCGCCTGCCGCTCGACCTTGACGGATCCAGCCAATGGCTGTCAGCCGCTCGACCTGTTCGGCGTGGGCGTCGCATCGCCGGCCGCCATCGCTTACATCAACGGTCTCGCGCGTGCGGGACGTGATTACCAATTGGCCGTCTTGAACCAGGACGTCGCCTCCCTTGCGGTTCAAGGCATGCTGCCCTGGTCGCTGGGAGCCGGTCAGGTCTCTGTCGCGTTTGGCGGCGAGTATCGCAAGGAGGGGGGGCGGGTGACGGTCGATCCACTGGCGTCGGCCAAGCTTTTCTCGGTGGGGAATTTCTCGGGCTTTTCCGGCCAGTACAATGTCGAGGAAGGTTTTCTGGAGATCGAGGCGCCGCTCCTCAAGGACAGCTTCGTGCAATCGCTTGAGTTCAACACGGCCGGCCGACTGACCAGCTATTCCACATCGGGCCTTGTCGAAACCTGGAAGCTCGGCTTCACCAGCCAAATCACCGATGATATTCGCGCGCGTACGACCTGGTCGTTCGACATCCGCGCGCCAGACCTGCAAGAGTTGTTCAGCGGCGGATTCTCCGTGCTGGGCGCCTATACCGATCCGCGCACCGGCGCCAATGTGCAGACTTTCACACAGACTTCGGGCAACCGAAACCTGAAGCCCGAGGAATCCACTACCTTCTCTGGCGGCATTGTGTTGACACCGCACTGGCTCCCAGGACTGAGCCTTTCCGCGGACTGGTATTCCATTCATATCAGTAAGGCGATCGCCACCATCAACGCCAGCACGGTGGTGGCCCAATGCGCCGCGGGCGTTCAGATTTATTGCGCCCAACTGGTGTTCGCCGGCCCCGGCGGCGCTCTGTCGCAGATCAACACCATACCCATCAACGCGAACCGGCAAACGGTTTCGGGTCTGGATTTCGAGGGCGATTATCGCACGCCGTTCCAAGCGGGGGTGATCGATCTGCATTGGATCGCCAATTACACGGACGAGCAGACTCAGACGGCGCAAGGCATAACAGTCGAATATGCCGGGGGTATCGGCGCGGATTCGCCCGTGCGCGGCGTGCCGCAATTCAAGACCATATTGGCGGCGACGTATTTGGAAGGGCCCTGGCAGGGAACCGTGCAGGGCCGTTTGATCGGCGCGGCTCGGCTCAACACTGCCTGGGGGCCGCTCAATGTCGACGATAACAGCATCCCGTCGATCGCCTATCTCGATCTGCGTGCTGCGTTCGATTGGACGCGGAGCATTCAACTTTATGCCGCCATCGACAATCTCTTCAACACGGCGCCGCCGGTCGTGGCAGGCAGCACAAATTCACTGACACCATATGACGCATCGATACGCGACGATATCTATGACGCGATCGGCCGCCAATATCGCATCGGTCTGCGCTTCCAATTTTAAATCTCGCGCGCACGCGGTTGAAACCCGCGCGCGAGAGGCCAAGTTTTTTATGGCCGCTGGACCAGAATCACACCCAGCGCGATCAAAACCGCGCCCAGGCCTTTTTGGGCGAGATTGCCGGCCGACAAATCCTCGCGTCCCAATTTCGGGAAAAAGCGGGTAATCGCGACGCCGAAAGCAAAGACGAAGAAGGTCGTGGTCGAGAAGATCGCCGACACCAGCGCCACTGGTGCCAGCAACGCGGCGTAGCGCACGCCAAGTCCCGCGCCGAGATTGATCAATTCGTTGGCCGCATTGATGCCCGCCACCGCGCCCGGATTGCGGCGAAACAGCTTGGCGAATTGCCGGCGGTAGGCGGGTCGGAGAAGGAGCAGGCCGCCAAAGAATCCTTCGCCGACAAAGATCCAGAATGTCGTGGTCCAGAAATCATCGCGGATGGCGAAGAATTTGAACAGCACGGTCGAGAGCGCCAGAATGAAGGTCGCGCCCAGCATGAGGGCGATCAGTCGCGATTTGATGCCTTGTTTCGTTGCGCCGCGTTGGACGGACAGGCTCAACGCGCCGCCAACCACCAGCGCGCCGCCCAGAAGCTGTAGCGGGCTCAGCTTCTCGTGCAGGAAGATATAGCCCAGCAAGAAAGTGAAGAGCGTGGACGCCTGAAACAGCGGCGCCACCACCGAGGCTTCCTCGCTTTGGATGGCGCGCAAGTAAAACAGCATCGCGCCCATATAAAGGATGCCGGAACCGGTCATGACTGCGATGGCGCCGAGTGATGGTCTAAGAATAGCGGGCTCGATCCACCAGATGACGGGGAGTAGCGCCAGACCGGCGAGAGCGGTGAACAGCATCAGAACCGCCGTGTCGCTGTCGTGGAAGTAACGGTCCACCAGATATTTGTCGATGTGCGTGGAGACCGCCCAACAGACGGGCCCGGAGAAAGCCAGAAGAAGCCACATGCGAGACGACCTTAGCCTGTCGTCGCGCCGGCCCCAACCGCAGCAGCGCCCGGCTCATGACCGGTCGCGTCTTGTGCCAGCCCGATTCACGTGGCGCGCGATTTCCGGGTCGGGACCTCGATCCGATATATCTTCAGCGCCAACCAACCCTTGGGCTCGAAGCAGAGCGCATCCGTACCGTCGGCAAGGGCGCGCGCCTTGACCACGGCGCCCAGCCCACACGTGATGCCATCGTCCCAACCGATGAACCGATAGCCGGCTTGGTCCATGCAATCGCGGACGGATTTGAATGGCTCGCCCGCGCCGGTTCTGGGCGCGGCATATTCGCACTTGGCGAGCTGGGCTTTCTGGTCGGCAAAGCAACCCACCAACGGCAGGACCAGGAGGAGCGGGAGGAACTGGCGGAGATGAGCCATGAATGCCCCGAAATCGAGGAAAATCCTACTCTAAACAGGGTTACCGAGAAAGGTTGCCTCGCAAAAACTTTATATTTTTTGGTCGGTTCCCAGCTTGGCGGGGGCGTCCTGGCTGTGGCTAGAATCGACCATGCGCAAAAGGACGACAAGCGGGTACGTCGAGGCAGGCGTGGGCGGCAGGCTGCACCTCACGCCCGACTGTCTGGAGAACGCCTATGAATATCTGCGCACCACCTTGCCGTTTCGGCGGATGAATCTTCCGCATGCGGACAATCTCGTTTTCCGGGTGATGGGCGCCCGTGACCGTTTCGGCCACTTTCGCGGCCGCATCAAAGGCATGCCGGATCTGAATGAAATCGGCGTCTCGGTCCGTGTCGTCAAATCCACCGATCTTCTCATGGCGACGATGGCGCATGAGATGATCCATCTTTTCCAGCATGAAAAGGGCAGCGCGAGCCGAAGCTCCCACAATATGGAGTTCGAACGCATCGCCTCGCGCGTCTGCCGCATCCACGGTTTCGATAGGGAAAGTTTCTAGGCGACGATGCGCATCGGCGCCCGGGCAGCGGCCTCGTTGTCGCCTCTGTCTTCCATCATGTAGTCGCGCGTCAAGGGCAGGGCGTCGATCCGCCTGGCGATCTGGATCTGATAGACCACTTGGCCTTCGTGGCGGAACGCCATCTCGGCGCCGGCGAGATAGAATTCCCACATCCGGCAGAAGCGTTCGTCATAAAGCGCTGCGACCTCCGCACGGCGCGCTTGGAAGCGCTTCTGCCATTCCGCCAGCGTCCTGGCATAGTGCAATCGCAAGACTTCAATGTCGGTGACGATGAGGCCGGCGCTTTCGATCACCGGCACGATTTCCGAGAGAGCGGGGGCATAACCGCCCGGAAAAATATATTTCCGAATCCAGGCATTGGTGGTGCCGGGCCCGTCGCTTCTGCCGATCGTGTGCAGCAGCATCACGCCGTCATCGGCAAGCAACTCGCGTGCCTTGGCGAAAAAATCCGGATAGTAGCGCGCACCGACATGCTCGAACATGCCCACCGAGACGATGCGGTCGAACTGTCCCGTCACGGCGCGATAATCCAGAAGCTCGAAGCGGGACTGGCTGGCAAGGCCGGTCTGCTGCGCCCGCGCCTGCGCCGCCGCAAGCTGTTCTGTGGAAAGCGTGATGCCCAGAACATTGGCGCGATGAAGACGCGCCAGATCCAGCGCCAGTCCGCCCCAGCCGCAGCCAATATCCAACACCGAAAGGCCGGGCCGGTCGAAATGGAGCTTGGCGGCGATGTGGCGTTTCTTCTCGGCCTGGGCTTCTTCCAGCGTGTCCTGGTCGTGAGCGAAATAAGCGCAGGAATATTGCCGGCCGGCATCCAAGAACAGATCATAGAGATGGCCGGAAAGATCGTAATGATGCGCCACATGCGCGCGCGCCGCCCGTGCCGGATTCCACTGTGCGAACATCCGCAGCGACCGGCGGACCGCGCGCAACCATCCATGGGTGAAGCTGGAACCGCCGGCGCGGGCCAAATTGCCCATCAGGATGTCCATGAGACCGACAATGTCGCCCTGCTCGATGACAAGCCGGCCATCCATATAGAGTTCGCCCAGCTTCAGGTCCGGATCCAGACCGAGAGCAAGAAGCGCGGCGGCATCGGCGATTGCGATCGCGACCGCGGGCTTGCCCTCTCCATAAATCCGGGTTTTTCCGTTGGGGTAGCGCACCGCAAGACGACCGCGTCGGATATATTTGCTGAGCAGGATATCAAGCATGGTCCAATACCCGCCCGGTTGAATGGGCCGTCTGTTAAGTTCGCATGCCTGGTTCCGCGGTTTTGGCGCGGAACCGGTCGAACCTTTCATGACTTTTCCGCATAGGAGATTCCGCATGGCGTCCAAGAAAAGTCCCGGCCGAACTCCGCAGGCCGGCCGAAGCGGGCGGGGCGACCCGCTGATCGCAGGCATCGTGCTCTCTCATCCCGAGAAGCCGCTTTGGCCTCATGCCATGGACGGCAAGCCTGTCACCAAGCTGGATCTGGCCTGCTATCTGGCGGAAGTGGGCTCTTGGATGTTACCGCATATCTCGAAGAGACCCTGTTCGCTGGTGCGCGCCCCCGATGGCATCGCGGGAGAACGCTTCTTTCAGCGCCATGCCATGGCCGGCGGCTCGCGCGCGTTCGCCCAGATCAAAGTGGCGGGCGACCGCCAGCCTTACCTGGCGATCGACACTGTGGAAGGGTTAGCGGCCGCGGCGCAGATCGCGGCGCTGGAATTTCATCCCTGGAATTGCCAGCCCGGCAAGCCGGACACGCCGGGCAGGCTTGTCTTCGATCTCGATCCGGCGCCCGACACGGCGTTCGATGACGTCATCACTGCCGCCCGCGAAATCAAAGAGCGACTGGAAGCGGTTGGCCTCCAGACATTTTGCAAAACCACGGGCGGCAAGGGCCTGCATGTGGTCACGCCGCTGAAAGCGGACCGGCGCATGGATTGGGCGGCGGCCAAGACCTTCGCGCATGCACTGTGCGCGTCTTTGGCTCATGACAGTCCGGAAAAATATCTGGTCAACATGTCCAAGAAAGCGCGGCGAGGGAAAATATTTCTGGATTATCTGCGCAACGACCGCATGTCGACCGCGGTGGCGCCGCTCTCGCCGCGCGCCCGCGAGGGCGCCACCGTCTCTATGCCACTCAATTGGAGTCAGGTGAAGAAGGGATTGGATCCGAAGACCTTTACTATCCGCACTGCGCCCGGTCTGCTGAAGCGCAGCAAACCCTGGAAAGACTGGTGCGACAGTGCGCAATCGCTGGCGCGCGCCATCGGCGCTTTCGCTCGGGAAGACAGCCGCTAGGCAGCGATCCGGCGAAACGACGCGTTACGATTGGCGGCCGAATTTTTCGCGCAAGGCGGTCTTGGCGCGTTCCAGGATGCGTTTGCGCTTCGCGGGCAACGCCTTGCCCGCCCGATTGATATAGAAAGTGAGCATCGACATGGCCGATTGATAGGGGTTGGATTTGCGCCGATGGCTATGCTCGGCGGATCGTTTCAGGGACGCAGCGATTTTTTGTGGATCGTCCCTGGCGAAGATTCTTTTCTTCAGGTCGAGTGCATTCGACTCGCGCGTCACCCGGCCGCTCCACCGCTTGGCGCCGCCGACGGCTTTTTTCCTGTGTTTCGATGGACCCATGGGCGCGACTCAAATGTCGAATGTCCCGGCGCCATTGCCGGGGGTGCTGAATAGTTTTTTGTCACACCGCCCGCTTTATAGGCGGCCCGCCAAAATAAGGATCAGCACAACCAAAAGGACAAGTCCCAAACCGCCGGACGGTCCATATCCCCAACCGGCGCTGTAAGGCCAGAAAGGCGCCGCGCCCAAAATCACAAGTATCAGAATAATCAGCAGAATCAGGCGCAGCATGGAACTGTCCGGCATGAGTGCTGCCTTGAAAAACGCCGCCCCGCCAAATTCGTTCACAGACATGTGATGGCGCGTCGGACCGCCGCCTTGTCACGGCCCGGAGGCCTCGCCAGTCTTTCGGCCAATCGCGGTTCCGGTAGACCGCGAAACAAGCAAAGCAAGGGGCGATCAAAGTGATAAACGGGTCCGATACCGCGTGGCTGATGACGGCAAGCGTGCTGGTGCTGCTGATGACCTTGCCGGCGCTGGCGCTGTTTTACGGCGGTTTGGTGCAAGCGAAGAATATTCTCTCGGTGCTGGTGCAATGCTGCGCGGTGGCCTGCGTCGCGTCGCTGCTTTGGTTCGTCTGCGGCTACAGCCTGGCTTATTCCGGCACGGGCGATTGGCTGGGCGATCTTTCCGCCGCGCTGCTCCAGAATAGCAGCCGCGCCACGCTGCATGCGGGCACGAATATTCCCGAAAGCGTGTTCGTGATGTTCCAGATGACATTTGCGATCATCACGCCCGCGCTCATCATCGGCGCCTATGTCGAGCGCATCCGCTTCGACGCGGTTCTGCTGATCTCTGCGCTATGGCTTCTCGTGGTTTATGTGCCCGTGGCGCATTGGGTCTGGGGTGGCGGCTGGCTGGCCAAGGCCGGCGTGATCGATTTCGCGGGCGGCATCGTCGTTCATGTCACGGCCGGCGTTTCCGCGCTGGTGATCGCTTGGATGCTGAAGCCGCGCATGGATTTCCCCAAGTCGATCCGTCCGCCGCACGCCCCTTGGATGGTGATGGTGGGCGCTTCGCTTTTGTGGGTCGGCTGGTTCGGCTTCAATGCCGGCAGCGCCGTCGCCGCCAATGCCGATGCCGGCATGGCGATGCTGACCACGCATATGTCGGCGGCGACCGCCACCCTGGTGTGGATGGCAATCGAATGGTTCTCCTTCGGCAAGCCTAGCTTGGTGGGCGCTGTCACGGGCACCATCGCGGGTCTTGCCACCATCACGCCGGCAGCCGGCAATGTCGGTCCGGTGGGGGCAATTGTGATCGGGGCCGCCGCCAGCATCGTCTGTTATGGCGCCGTGCATATGGTCAAGCGCGTGATCGTGGTGGACGATGCGCTGGACGTGTTGGGCGTGCATGGTGTGGGCGGGGCGCTGGGGACTCTGACTTTGCCTTTCCTGGCCGGGCTGGGAACCGGGGGCGCGCCCTTGCATCATGCTATGGGCCAGCAATTCCTGGTGCAGGCCGAAGGCGTAGCCGCGGCCGCCACTTGGTCCGCCGTGGCGACGTTCGTCATCGCCAAACTGGTGGGGCTGCTGATCGGCCTAAGGGTCGACCGCGAGCACGAAGTGCAGGGCCTCGACTTCTCATCGCATGGCGAAAGCGGCTACCACACCAGCCGTTAGGGCGGATCGCCGGTTCCCGAAGGACTAAGCCCGCATGTCGTCGCAATAAAAGCCGCTGCCGAAGGGATGGCAGCTCCAATACTCATGCTTCTTCACGAAAGCGTCGCAGCTGCCGCCTCTAATCCGCCACGGGATTAGGTGTGGGGAAGAAAATGGCGGACATCGCGGTTCAGACGGAAGCCTATCACGGGCGCGGCGCGCCGAGGCTGGATCACAAGACCGGCCCGATCGGGGCCATCGTCTTTTTCTGCCTGCTGGCAGCGGGTATCGGTTACGGCATCCACGGTCTCTTGGACGATATCGCAAGTGTGCATGAGCCGCTGGCGCTTGGCGTGTTCGCGCTCTTGGGTCTGGCGCTTCTGATCGCGCTAGGGTTTGAATTCGTCAACGGTTTCCACGACACCGCAAATGCGGTGGCCACTGTGATCTACACCCATTCCATGCAGCCGATGGTGGCCGTGATCTGGTCCGGCTGCTGGAATCTCTTGGGCGTCCTGGTGTCCACCGGCGCCGTTGCCTACAGCGTCATCACGCTTCTGCCCGTCGAACTGATCTTGCAGGTGGGAAGCGGCGCGGGTTACGCCATGATTTTCGCGCTTCTGATCGCGGCGATTGTGTGGAATCTGTCCACTTGGGCGCTGGGCATACCCAACTCGTCTTCGCATGCGCTGATCGGCTCGATCATGGGCGTTGGCCTCGCCAACCAGCTGATGGCCCCGGCCGGTCAAGCCACCTCGGGCGTGGATTGGGGCCAGGCCAGCACGGTTTTCAGCGCCTTGTTCTGGAGTCCGTTGATGGGCTTCGTCTTCGCCGCAGCGCTGCTTCTGATCATGAAGATGGTCGTGCGTTCGCCCACGCTCTATGAAGCGCCGAAAAGCCAGCAGCCACCCCCCTTGTGGATTCGCGGCCTTCTGATCCTCACCTGCACCGGCGTCTCCTTCGCCCATGGCGGCAATGACGGGCAGAAAGGCATGGGCTTGATCATGCTGATCCTGATCGGGGCCGCCCCCACGGCCTATGCGCTCAACCGCACCATGCCCGTGAGCGAGACGCCTTCCTTCATCGCCAGCGCTACCTCTGCCGCCCAAGTTTTCCAGGCGCATGCCGCCGCAGTGGCGATGCCGTCGCCCGACACGGCACGCCGGCTGGTGGGCGACGCGTTGCGTGACAAATCGCTGAACCGGCCGGAAATCTTCGCCGGCTTGACCGTCTTGTCGGGCGACATCGTCGCGCAACTCAAAAATTACGGCGCGATCAGCCATGTGCCGGCCGCGGCAACACCCAATCTGCGCAATGAGATGTATCTGGCGGGCGACGCTGTGCGCCTTCTGCCCAAGCAGGGTGCGAAATTCACCGCTCTCGAAACCACATCGCTGAAAAATTTCAGTGCCAGCCTGGAGAAGGGCACGCGCTTTATTCCCCTTTGGGTGAAGGTGTGCGTCGCCATTGCGCTAGGTCTTGGCACCATGGTGGGTTGGAAGCGCATCGTGGTCACGGTGGGTGAGAAAATCGGCAAAAGCCATCTCACCTATGCGCAGGGTGCTTCGGCCGAACTGGTGGCGGCGGGCACCATCATGGGCGCGCAATATATCGGCTTGCCGGTTTCCACCACGCATATCCTGTCCAGCGGGGTGGCCGGAGCCATGGCGGCCAATGGTTCGGGTCTGCAATGGAGCACCGTGCGTTCCATCGCCCTGGCCTGGGTCATCACCTTGCCGGCGGCGATGGCGCTGGCCGGGCTCCTCTATTTCCTGCTGGCCAATTCATATAATTGGCGGGCGCCACAGGCTAAACCCTGTGGTCGCCTGGTCTGATGGACGGTTCCCTGTAACCCAGCCAGCCTAGGCGCGAACTGGAAAGGGAAATGGCCTATACTCATAGGTAAGGTCAGAGGAGCCCATCATGAAGTTCGCGCTTTTCTTCGCCGCCACCGCATTGGTCGCTTTTTCCGGCACAGCTTCGGGCGAGGATCTGGACCGGCGCATTGGCGCGCCCCAACTCGATCCCGCCAATGCTGCATCCACCGAGACCGTGGTTCTGGCGGGCGGCTGCTTCTGGGGCCAGCAAGCCGTGTTCGAGCATGTGAAAGGCGTGAGCAAAGTGGTCGCCGGCTATTCCGGCGGTGCGAAAGCGACCGCCACCTATCCCCAGGTCACGACCGAGTCCACGGGTCACGCCGAGTCAGTAGAGATTACTTTCGATCCGCGCGTGGTGTCTTTCGGCAAATTGCTGCAGGTCTATTTCTCCGTCGCGCATGACCCGACTGAGTTGAACTATCAAGGGCCGGACGAGGGGTCGAGCTATCGCTCCGAGATTTTCTTCTCAAGCGTGGACCAGGAAAAAACGGCGCGCGCCTATATCGCCCAGCTTCAGGCGGGCCGCGTTTTTTCCGGACCCATCGTCACCAAAGTCGAGAAGCTCAAAGGGTTCTATCCGGCCGAGGCCTACCACCAGGACTATCTGATCCAGCATCCGACTCAGCCCTATATCGTCTATAACGACCTGCCCAAGCTGGAGGCGCTGAAGCGGGTCTGGCCGGAATTTTACCGTCCCGATCCCGTCCGCCTGGCCAGTCGCTAGAGCGCCGCGAGGGCCTTAAAAGCTTGTCATAAAGGGTCCCAAGCCCGGGATTGGCGGCCCCGGTCCTGCCAGAAGCCCCTTTTGCGCCGTTCCATTTGGGGATGCGATCTGCTAACTCGTGCCCCGGTTTTCACGCGGCAGCCGCGAAGGGGCGGTTTTCGCTGGATTTTCTTCCCCAAGGCGAGAGTTTGCATGACAAATCTGACCCAAAAGCTGGTCACCGGCGGCGCTGCCCTGGTTGTGGGGCTGATCGCCGGTTGGGCCGTGCGCGGCGTGGCCAGCTACAATCCCGCTACCCAATCCTCGACGACTTATGATGGCTGGACCGTTCAGTGCCCGCCCGCCAGCCAGAAAGCGGCGCGCTGCCAGATGGTGCAAGGCATCCTCGACAGCCGCAGCCAGCAGCCGCTGGCGCGCGTCGCTGTCGGCAAGGGCGATGACGGCAAGCCCGCCATGGAGGTGATGGTGCCTTCGGGCGTGGCGCTGCAGGTGGGGGTCGGTCTTCAGTTCGACAAGGATCCAATGCGCACCGAGAAGTTTCAGACTTGCACGCCGGATGGCTGCATCGCGCTCATCGCCATCGACGACAAGCTTCAGCAATCCTTGAATGCAGGCAAGGACGGGCGTTTGATGTTTGCGCTCGCCAGCGACGACAGTAAGCCGCTCGCCATCAATCTTTCGCTCAAAGGCTATGACACTGCCAAGCGGGCCTATGAAAGCAGCGAATCCAAGCGCAGTTCCTGGTTCTGGAGAATGTGGTCATGAAGATTTCGTCCCTGATAGGCGGGTTGGCGCTGACCGCGCTGCTCGCGGGCGCCGCTTTCGCGCAGGCCCCCGCACCCGCTGGCGCCGCGCCGAACACACCGCCGCCCCAGCCCCCGGACGTCAAGCAGGTTGGCGATTGGCAGGTTCGCTGCTTCCACAATGCCAGCTCGTCTCCCTGCGACATGCTGGAGCAGGTGGCGAACAAGGATACCCAGCAGCGGATTCTCTCCTTCGCGCTGTCCTATGTGCCCCACCTCAACCAGCATGTGGTGGTGATCGTGGTCCCGATCGGGATCAATATTCCCAAAGGCGTGTTGATCAAGACTGCCAGCTACACGTCCAAGCCGCTTCCTTATCGCTATTGCGATCGCTCCTTCTGCTACGTCCAGGCCCTCACCGACAATGACATAGCCGACCAGCTCGGCCGCGCCGGCGACAAAGCCACGGTGGAAATTTCCGCCACCAATGGGAAGAATTACGACCTTCCGCTCTCGTTGAATGGCTTTACCGCGGCGCATGACTCCATGGCCGAACAGGCGAAGCAGAAGGCGGTCAATTCGCCGCCTGCTGCACCGGCGGCGGCTCCCGCGAAATAAAGGGCGCGCGATTACAAAAAAGCCGCCGGCATCACCGGCGGCTTTTTCTTTTTTGTCGCACGGCCAGATGCAAAACCGCTCGCGTCACTGCGAATATGTGACCGGTGCTCCCGCCGCTCGCACTTTTGCTGGCCGGTGCTCCTATGCCGCCTTGAACTGAAGCGCCACGCCGTTCATGCAATAGCGCAAGCCTGTCGGCTTGGGCCCGTCATCGAAGACATGACCCAGATGGCCGCCGCAACTGTGGCAATGGACTTCGGTGCGGATCATCATATCGCTGGTGTCGGTCTGGGTGAGAACCGCGCCAGCCAACGGTTTCCAGAAGCTGGGCCAACCCGTCTTGCTGTCATATTTGGTGTCGGACGAGAATAGCGGCACGCCGCAGCCGGCACAGGAATAAGTGCCTTTCTTGGTGTTCATATCCAGCGGGCTGGAAAAAGGCATCTCGGTGCCCTGATGGCGCAACACGTCGTAGGCCGCGGGCGAAAGCGCCTTTTTCCATTCCGCGTCGCTCTTGGTCACGGGGAAGGCGGCCAAGGCTGGCGCGCCGCCGAGGCAGGCGCCCGCCGTGCTGGCAAGAAGAAAGCCGATGAAATTTCGTCGTTGCATGTCGTTTCTCCAACTCCCGGAGCGATGTCCGCTGATGTTACTGGACATTGTTCGCGCCGATTTGAAAAAAGTTACGGAACAAGCGATTGGGGCGCCCGTTATCTCCCTGTTCCCAAAGGAGATTGCGGATGGACAAGGATAGGATTGCGGGCTCTGCCAACCAGGCCAAGGGCGCCATGAAGGAGGCCGCCGGCAAGATGGCGGGCGACGCGAAGCTCAAGGCCGAAGGCGCGGCGGACAAGGCCAAAGGGAAAGTCCAGAACGCGGTAGGCGGCGCCAAGGATGCGATCCGCGACGCGTCTGGCCACTAATTCTTAAGCATAGCGGCAAAGCCGCGCGTGCATGGTGCGCCGGGTTTCGCCGTGTCCGGCGCCAGACTGTCTTGACCGGGAGAGCCGCGATATAAGGAATCCGCTCTGGAAGGATTCCACCATGACCGGTTTTTTGCGATGGCTTCGTTCGATCATGGCGGCGGTGCTGAATGGCATCGCCAAATTCGCCTTCCTGGTGATCCTGATCATCGCGGTCTTGTTCGTCATCGGTCTGGCGCGCGGTGACGGCTTGCCATCCAACGCGGTTCTGACGCTGGATTTGCGCCAGCCGATCTCGGATTCGGCCACCTCCGGCCTTTCGCTTTCCGGCGCGCCGCAGACCGTGATGAATCTGGTCTTCGCGCTCGACCATGCCTCACGCGATCCTCGCATCAAAGGCGTGGTGATGCGGCTGGGCATGGGGTCGCTGTCGCTGGCGGAGGCGGAAGAAATCTCTACCGCGCTCAGCCGTTTCCGCTCGCACGGCAAATTCGTCATCGCCCAAGCGACCGGCTTTCTCACGGCGGGTCTGGGAGACTATGTCGCTGCCGTGGCGGCCGATCAGATCTGGGTTCAGCCGCAGAGCGATTTCAAGGTCTCGGGCGGCGGACTGGGCGAGATCTTCTTGAGGAGATTGTTCGACAAGATCGACGCCGTGCCTCAGATGGCCAAGCGCGCCGAATATAAAAGTGCCGCCGACATGTACACCGAAAAAAGCATGACCGATCCCGACAAGGAGCAGCTCACCCAGGTCGCGAATTCCTGGCGCGAGACGGCGGTGGCGGAAGTGGCGGCGGCCCGCCATCTCGATCCGCAGAAAATCCGCGAGGCTTTCGACGCCAGCCCGCAATTTGCGGAAGATGCCAAGGCCAAAGGCCTGGTCGATCGTATCGGCTACGATGACGACGCGTTGGCCGCCGCGCTTGGCCGCGCCGGTCGTGGCGCCAAGCCGGTCAAGATGACCGACTATATCAAGGAACAGACCTTCAGCGCGCCTTATGGCGCCAACCTGGCGGTCATCGAAGCGGCCGGGGAAATCGTCGATGGCACCGCGCGGGGCGATCTCTTCAATACACAGGCCGGGATCGCCAGCGACGATATGTCGGACGCGATCCGCCAGGCGACGCGGGACGCGAACATCAAGGCGATCGTACTGCGCGTGGATTCGCCGGGCGGCTCGGTCACCGCTTCCGATCAGATTCTGAATGCGGTGAAGAAAGCGCAAGCCAAGGGCAAGCCGGTGGTGGTGAGCATGGGCGGGCTGGGTGCATCCGGCGGCTATTACATCTCCGCCAGCGCGGACAAGATCGTGGCGGAGCCCGGCACGCTCACGGGCTCGATCGGTGTCTTGACCGGCAAAGTGTCGATCGCAAAGTCGCTGAACAAGATCGGTGTCGAACTAGACGAGGTCGCGTCCGGCAAGAACACGCTGATGGATTCCATGAGCCAGCCCTACACGCCGGAACAATGGGCGGCGCTCAATCATGAAACCGATGTTATCTATGCTGACTTCCTCCAAAAAGTCGCGGCCGGCCGGAAGCTTCCCTTCGAGCAGGTACAGGCGGCGGCCAAGGGCCGGGTCTGGACGGGGGCGGATGCCAAGACCAAGGGACTGGTCGACGGGCTGGGTGGTTTCTGGGCGGCCGCCAAAATGGCCGCTGATTTGGGCAAAGTTCCGGAGGATCAGATCGCCATCAAAATTTATCCCCGCAAGAAAGGTTTGCTGGAGGGTCTAAGCAATCTCATGGGCCGCAGTGAGGCCAGCCTGGGGGCCCTGGAAAGCGTCCAGGCACTGCTTGGTTTGCCGGGGGTTGCGGGTGTCATTGGGGCGCTCAAGGCTGCCCCCCGAGGTTCTGTGGAACTTCGGGACCCGGCCCTGTCAGGGATCCAGAACCTCCCCTAGCGGCAGGATAATTCCCTTTGTCTGCTGGGGTCTGGACATATAATTTCGCATGGATTCGCGGGTGGCGCCGGTTCACCAAACCTGCGAAATTGTAGCGGCAGCGTTCCAAGCGGGGGCATCGGGGCGCCCGCCAAAGCTTTGGAGACCATCATTCCACAGTCCGCGAAATCGCAAGGAGCGGGGCTTCCGGTCCACGACATGAGTTTTGAGGCAGCCCTCAAAGAACTGGAGACCATCGTCGCGCGTCTGGAGCAAGGGGAGGTCGATCTGGAGGATTCCATTGCCCTCTACGAACGCGGCCAGGCGCTGAAGGGCCATTGCGAAGCCAAGCTCAAATCGGCCGAAAGCCGGCTGGAGAAGATCGTCCAGGGCGTCCAGCGCCCGGCGGTCGGCGAGAGGCTGGACGTGGCATGAGCTTGATTTACCGCCCGATACATCCGAATTGTTCCGGCCAGGCGCGTTGCCCCAAAGGCGCGCCAGTCAATCCCATCTGAGCACGGTCACGCCATGAGCTTACCCACCAAGACACCGCTTCTCGATCAGGTTCACATCCCCGCCGATCTGCGTAAGCTACCCAAGAGCGCGCTGCGCCAGTTCGCCGATGAGTTGCGCACCGATCTGATCGACATCGTTTCGGTCACGGGCGGCCATTTCGGCGCCGGACTTGGCGTGGTCGAGCTGACAGTGGCGCTGCATTATGTATTCAAGACGCCGGAAGACCGGGTGATCTGGGACGTCGGTCATCAGGCCTATCCCCACAAGATCATCACCGGCCGTCGCGCGCGCATGCGCAGTCTGCGGCAAGGCGGCGGTCTTTCCGGTTTCACCAAGCGGGTGGAAAGCGAATATGACCCTTTCGGCGCGGCCCATTCCTCGACTTCGATTTCGGCGGGTTTGGGCATGGCAGCAGCGCGCGATCTCAAGGGCGGCCATAACAATGTGATCGCGGTGATCGGCGACGGCTCGATGAGCGCGGGCATGGCCTATGAAGCCATGAACAATGCCGGCGCCGACAAGAACCGGCTGATCGTGATCTTGAACGACAATGACATGTCGATCGCCCCGCCGGTGGGTGCGATGAGCGCCTATCTGGCGCGGCTGGTGTCGAGCCGGCCCTATACGGGCCTGCGCAACTGGAGCAAGCGTCTGGCCAAGCGGATTCTGCCGCGGATGCTGTTCAACATGGCACGGCGCACCGAGGAATATGCGCGCGGCATGGCGATGGGCGGCACGCTATTCGAGGAAATGGGCTTCTTCTATGTCGGCCCGATCGATGGCCACAATCTCGACCATCTGATCCCTGTCCTTGAGAATGTGCGCGATACCATGACCGGTCCGGCCCTGGTCCATGTCGTGACCAAGAAAGGCCATGGCTATGCCCCGGCCGAGGCCAGCGCGGATAAATGGCATGCCGTGTCGAAATTCACGGTGTTGACGGGCGAACAGAAAAAAACCGTTTCCAAGGCGCCCACCTATCAGAAAGTTTTCGGCGAAAGCCTGATCGCGGAAGCAAAAAAGGATGACCGCATCGTCGCCATCACCGCGGCGATGCCGTCGGGCACCGGCGTCGACCTGTTCCAGGAAGCTTTCCCGGAACGCAGCTTCGATGTCGGCATCGCCGAGCAGCATGCGGTGACCTTTGCCGCCGGTCTTGCCACCGAAGGCATGAAGCCTTTCTGCGCTATCTACTCCACCTTCCTGCAGCGTGCCTATGACCAGGTGGTGCATGACGTGGCGATCCAGTGCCTGCCGGTACGTTTCGCCATGGACCGGGCCGGTCTGGTGGGCGCGGACGGTGCCACCCATGCCGGTTCTTTCGACATCGCCTATCTCGCCACCTTGCCCAATTTCGTGGTGATGGCGGCGGCGGACGAGGCCGAACTCGCCCACATGGTCGCCACCCAGGTCGCCATCAACGACCGGCCCAGCGCCGTGCGCTATCCGCGCGGCGAAGGCACGGGCATCGAGCGTCCCAAGGAGG
This sequence comes from Rhizomicrobium sp., assembly GCA_035605955.1. GTDB lineage: Bacteria > Pseudomonadota > Alphaproteobacteria > Micropepsales > Micropepsaceae > Rhizomicrobium. Next base: position 29,823 of record DATNGI010000064.1, on the reverse strand, counting down.
GTGTGGCGCTTCCCATCGGCAAGGGCCGCATGATCCGCGAGGGCAGCTCCATCGCCATTCTGTCCTTCGGCGCGCGTCTGCAGGAAGTGCTGCTGGCGGCGGAGAAATTGTCGGCCTATGGGCTTTCACCCACCATCGCGGATGCCCGCTTTGCCAAGCCCTTGGATCATGCCCTGATCACCAAGCTGGCCCGCGAGCACGAAGTCCTGATCACCATCGAAGAAGGCGCGGTCGGCGGCTTCGGCGCCCATGTGATGCAGTTCCTGGCCTGGGAAGGCTTGATGGATAAGGGCCTCAAGGTCCGTCCCATGACCTTGCCCGACATCTTCCAGGACCATGACACGCCGGAGAAAATGTACGCCCAAGCAGGACTGGACGCAGACGGCATCGTCAAGGTCGCGCTCTCGGCGCTGGGTCGCAGCAATGAAGTGCCCACTGTGGTGGGCAAGATTGCTTAGGGCTTGCGTGCTGATCTCTTCTTAGTAGAGCAGGGTTACGCCAAAAGCCGCAGCGAGGCGCAGGCCGCGATCCGGCTTGGCCGGGTGCGCGCCGATGGTGTGATCATCGCCAAGCCCGCCCAGCCCATCGCGCCAGGCGTGGCTATCGCTTATGAGCCGCCGCATCCTTTCGTGTCGCGCGGCGGCGTGAAGCTGAAAGCCGCGCTCACTCATTTTTCGCTCTCGCCGCGGGATCGCATCTGCGTTGATCTGGGCGCCTCCACGGGCGGCTTCACCCAGGTCTTGCTGGAGGAGGGTGCGGCCAAAGTCTATGCCGTGGATGTGGGGCGCGGGCAGATGGACAAGATTTTGGTGGATGATCCCCGGGTGACCCGGCGCGAAGGCCTGAATGCGCGCGAGCTTTCCGCCGCCGATGTGCCGGGCGCTATCCATGCTGTCACCGCCGATTTGAGCTTCATCAGCCTGGAACTGGCGCTACCGCCCGCACTGTCCCTGGCGGCGCCCGATGCCTGGCTGGTGTCGCTGATCAAGCCGCAATTCGAGGTGGGCCGCGCCGCCATCGGCAAGGGCGGTGTGGTGCGCGACGAGAAGGCGCGCGCCGCGTCCATCGCCAAGATCGCGGATTTCATCGGTGGGCAGCCCGGTTGGCGGATCTTGGGCAAGATCGAAAGTCCGATCACGGGCAGCGATGGCAATGCCGAATATCTGCTGGCAGCCGTGAAATCATGAATGTCTGCGCGCATTTCGGATCTTGCGGCGGCTGCAGCCTGCAAAATCTGTCCGCCGCCGATTATCGCGTGCGTAAGCGCGAGATTGTCGCCAGCGCTCTCGCCAAAGCTGGCCTCGGCGATATCGCTGTCGAGGATCCATTGCTCGTGCCGGAAAAGTCGCGCCGCCGTGCCGTTTTCAAATTCTGCAAGACGCAAGGCAAGGTCGCGGTCGGTTTTCATGCTGCGAAGAGCCATGCCATCATCGACATGCGCGAATGCTTGGTGCTGACCCCCGCGCTGCTGGGTTTGGCGAGTGTGCTGCGCCAGATGCTTGAACCCCTCCTCGCGGAGGGTGAGAAGGCCGAAATTCATGCCACCGAGACCGACGCGGGGCTTGATCTCGCGTTCCGCTGGCGGCGCAAATTGACGCCGCAAATGACGGCGGAGATCGCGCGCGCTTTTTCCGCTTCCGATATTGCTCGCATCATCTTCAATGGCGAGATGCTCACCGAACGGCGAAAACCTGACGTCTCCTTCGGTGGCGTCGCTGTCACCGCGCCGCCGCACGCTTTCCTGCAGGCGAGCCGCGCAGGCGAAGAAATGTTGCAGGCGCGCGTGCTGGCGTTGACCGATGGCGCAAAAGCGGTCGCCGATCTGTTCGCGGGCCTGGGCACCTTCACTTTGCCCTTGGCACAGCGCGCCAAGGTGCATGCCGTCGAACAGGAGGGGGAGGCGCTTGCCGCGCTGGCGGAAGCGGCGCGTAAAGCCAAGGGCCTTAAACCCGTCACGACCGAAAAGCGCGATCTTTTCAAGGTGCCCTTGACGCCGCTGGAATTGAACCGGTTCGACGCGGTGGTCCTCGACCCGCCGCGCGCCGGGGCGGAAGCGCAGACGCGGGCACTGGCGGCTTCGAAAGTCGGGCGTATCGCCTATGTCTCTTGCGACGCCGGCACGTTTGCGCGCGACGCGGCTGTCCTGGCCGGCGCGGGTTTCCGCGCTGGTCCGGTGCAACCGGTGGATCAGTTTCTCTACTCAAATCATATTGAGTTGGTGGGCGGCTTTAGCCGCTAACCGATTTGCCCGCGATGACGCAGGGCTTGATCCGCCAAGACAAGCGCCAGCATGGCTTCTCCGACGGGCACGGCGCGAATGCCCACGCAGGGATCATGGCGTCCTTTGGTAACGATCTCTGTCTCCGCGCCGTGCCTATCGATGGTGCGCCGCGGTGCCAGGATGGAGGAGGTGGGCTTGACTGCGAAGCGCGCCACAATGGGCTGGCCGGTTGAGATGCCGCCCAGAATGCCGCCGGCATGGTTGGAAAGAAAGACGGGTTTTCCGTCATTGCCCATACGCATCTCATCAGCATTTTCCTCGCCCGACAGGGCGGCGGTAGCGAAGCCGTCACCGATCTCCACGCCCTTAACCGCGTTGATGCTCATCAGGGCGTTGGCAATCTCATTGTCGAGCTTGGCATAGACGGGCGCGCCTAGGCCTGCCGGAATGCCCTCGGCCACCACTTCGACCACAGCGCCCACCGAGGAGCCGCTCTTGCGCACGCCCTCAAGATATTCCGTCCAGGGATCAACGGCGTGAACGTCGGGGCAGAAGAAGGGATTGTTCGCGGTCTCGTCCCAGTTCCAGTTGCCGCGATCGATCTTCCGAGCTCCCATCTGCACGAGGGCGCCGCGGATGGTGACCTTGCCATAGAGCTTGTCCAGCACCTTGCGGGCGATGGCGCCAGCGGCAACCCGCATCGCGGTCTCGCGCGCCGATTGCCGGCCGCCGCCGCGATAATCACGCAAGCCATATTTGGCGTCATAGGTATAGTCGGCATGACCGGGCCGGTATTTGTCGCGGATGTCGGAATAATCCTTAGACCGCTGGTCCACATTCTCGATCAGAAGACCGATGGGTGTGCCGGTGGTGAGCGGCTCGGTCATCCGTTCGTCCTGGAAGACGCCGGACAGAATTTTCACCGCATCCGGCTCCTGCCGCTGGGTAACGAATTTGGATTGGCCGGGACGGCGGCGATCAAGGTCGCGCTGGATGTCGGCTTCGGTCAGCGCGATGCCGGGCGGGCAGCCATCGAGCACACAGCCGATGGCCGGCCCATGGCTTTCGCCAAAGGTGGTGACGCGGAACAAATGGCCGAAGCTGTTGTGCGACATAGGGACTCTTTGACTGGCCGCGCGGCCTGACGCGAACCGCTTGGCACTTCGCGGGGGCCGACGCTCCGCATAAAGCAAAAGCCGGGCTTAATCCAGCCGCACGACCTCAGCGCCCCGAACACGGAAGATCACGCCTTGCGGCTCGTCCAGCGTGCTCATGCCCTGCCAGGGAAGGCCGAGAAACAGCCCGCGCAGGATGCGGGTCAGCGCCCCATGGCTCACTGCGAAAGTGTCGGCGGAAAGGCTCATGATCCAGTCGGTGGCGCGGGCCGCCACCTCTTCGTAATTTTCGCCATCCGGCACGCGCACATGCCATTTGTCGGCGGCGCGCGCGTCGAACAAAGCAGGGTCTCGCGCGCGCGCCTCCGCGTCGGTCAACTGGTCCCATGCACCCAGATCGATTTCCGCGATGCGCGCGTCGGTGGTGTAGCCATCAGGCGGTAGATCCAGTTCGGCGCACACGATCTCCATGGTGCTGCGCGCCCGCAACAAGGGGCTGGAAACAAAGGCGAGCGGCGGGCGCGGCCCCACCTCACGCTTGAGGATGTCGCCCACGGCGTGGGCCTGGGCGCGGCCCTTGTCCGTCAAAGGTGTGTCCATCCATCCCGAGAAGCGTTTCTCGCGGTTGGCCTCGGTTTCGCCGTGGCGGGCAAAATAGAGCGTGATGCTGTCTTTAAGCCGAAGGCTCATGCTTAGGAACGACAGCGATATCGGGCGCATCTTCCGCTTTCATGCCCACTACATGATAGCCGGCATCGACATGCAGGCATTCGCCGGTCACGGCGCTGCCCAGATCGGAAAGCAGAAACAGGGCGGAATTGCCCACTTCGTTTTGCGTGACAGTACGGCGGAGCGGAGAATTCAGTTCGTTCCATTTCAGGATATAGCGGGAATCCGCTATTCCCGCGAAAGCAAGGGTCTTGATCGGTCCGGCGGAAATCGCGTTGACGCGGATTTTCCTCTTTCCCAGATCCTCAGCCATGTAACGGACGCTGGCCTCGAGCGCCGCTTTGGCCACGCCCATCACGTTGTAGTGCGGTGTCACCTTTTCGCTGCCGTAATAAGTGAGCGTGACGAGGCTGCCGCCATTCGGCATCATCTTCTCGGCCCGCTGCGCCACGGCGGTGAAGGAATAACAGGAGATATCCATCGTCATCCGGAAATTCTCCGGCGTGGTATCGACATAACGCCCTTTGAGTTGCTCCTTGTCGGAGAAGCCGATGGCATGGACGACAAAGTCCAGATCGCTCCAGACCTTGCCCAATTGCGCGAAAGCCGCGTCGATGGAGGCCTGGTCGGATACGTCGCAGTCGATCATCGCGGCCGGGTTCAGCGGTTCGACCAGAGGCAGAACGCGTTTCTTGAACAAATCGCCTTGATAGGAAAATGCCAATTCCGCGCCCGCGCCATGCAACGCCTGCGCGATGCCCCAGGCAATGGAATGCTGGTTGGCGACCCCCATGATCAGGCCTTTTTTGCCTTTCATAAGGCCTTCAAATGGCATGCAAAACTCCCCGCTACTCTGGAATCGATACTAACCATTTGGCCCGGATTCGCCAGCCTTAAAGCGGGTTTTCAGCGCATCCGCGCGCGGGGATCGAAGCTGGATTGCCAGCCTTCGGCGAAGCTCTTGAGCGCCGCGTCGGGACGGTCCGGCAACGCCACAACCAGACGGACATAAAGGTCGCCCGCCGGTTGACCGCCATGGCCGGGAACGCCCTTGCCCTTTAGGCGCAACACCGCACCGGAATTGGAATTGGCGGGGATGGAGAGATTGAGCGTGCCGCTCAAGGTCGGCACCGGCACCTTGGCGCCCAGGACCGCTTCTTTCAGGGTCACGGGCAGGTCCATGCGCAGATCGTTGCCGTCGCGGCTCATGAAGGGATGCGGCGCCACCGTGACCTGGATCAGAACATCGCCATTGGGACCGCCATTGCGACCGGCGCCGCCACGACCTTTGACGCGGATCTGCTGGCCGTCCTTGAGGCCCGCGGGAATCTTCACGTCGATCTGTTCGCCATTGGCGAGTACAATGCGACGGGTGCCGCCCATCACGCTTTCGGCGAAGCTGGCCGTGATGGCGACGGCGAAATCCTCGCCGCGCGCGGCCCGGCTGGCGCGGCCACGGCCCCGCCCGCCCATCAATTCCGAAAAAATATCCTCGGCGGAAAAGCCTTGCGCGCCATCGCCGCGATCGTTCCAGCTGAAATGGAAGTCGCGTTCGCCACCGCCCGAGGGGCCGCCGCCCGGAGCGCCGCCAAAGCCGAACGGATTGCCGCGAAAGCCGCCGGCGCGGGGATCGAAGCCGCGGGGATTGCCGCTTTCGTCGATCTCGCCGGCGTCATATTTGGCGCGCTTGTCCTTGTCGCCCAGAATGTCATAGGCGGCGGAGATTTCCTGGAAACGCTTCTTGGCGGATTCGTCGCCGGCATGCGTATCGGGATGATGCTTTTTGGCGAGATTGCGGAAGGCCTTCTTGATCTCCGCCTCGCTGGCGGTCTTGGCAACACCCAAGGTCTGGTACGGATCGCGCATGCTGTCTCCCGACCGCGGGATTCGCGGGCCGCTGTCAATATAGGGTTCTGAACGCGTCCTGCCAGGGCTTCGGTCTAATGCACCGCCGCAGACAAGGCTGCCGCGCCTGACGGTGCCGCAGCGGTGGTCGGCGCGGGTTGCGCAGCCGGCGCCTGCACCGGCGGCGCCGGGCCCAGCTGGTCCAATCGCTGTTGAGCCTCCTTCATGCCATGGCTGGCGGCGGCGGCGTAAAGGTGGCGCGCCACGGTCATGTTCCGGGGCACCAGCTGTCCGACTTCGTAAAATTGGGCCAGCTCATACTGCGCCAGGGGATGGTTGGCGGCGGCGGCCGCTTCCAATAGAGGCAAGGCCCGTTGCGGGTCCGGCGGCCCCGCCTCGCCCCTGATCAGCATATCGGCCAGGTCGGCTTGGGCTGTGGGCAGGCCCGCTTCCGCGGCTCTCTCATACATCAACTCGGCGCCCTTGGGATCCTTGTCGGTTCCCAGTCCCTGGCGACGCATCATGGCGACATTGCGCATAGCGGCGATGTCTTCGTCGTCGATGCTGGACCAGATTTTATAGGCCTTGGCATAGTCGCCGGCGTCATAAGCCGCCACACCGGTATCGAACGAATTTTTCAGGTTTTCGCCAGTGGTGTTGCTGGCGCAGCCGCTGAGCGCAGCGGCGGCAAGGAGTGTCGCAAGGCGAGACAGTTTGTGCATGGCATCCCTTCCAGACGGAGGCTAGCCTGCCCCGAGCCGGGATGCTACGGCAGAAGGATTATGGGCGACATTGGCGGACCAGTGGATGATGGCGGCATCGCGCCGGGGCGCGATCCTTTCCAATTGTTCACGGAGTGGCTGAAAGAAGCGGAGGCGGGCGAGCCCCACGACCCCAACGCGATGGCGCTGGCGACGGTGGACGGCGCGGGCCGGCCCAATGTCCGCATGGTGCTGCTTAAGGGCGTTGATGCCAACGGCTTTGTCTTCTACACCAATCGGGACAGCGCCAAGGGCAACGAGATTGCCGCCAACGCGGTTGCCGCCGCCAATTTTCATTGGAAGAGTTTGCGCCGCGCGGTCCGTATTCGGGGCCATGTCGGCGAAGTGAGTGCGGCGGAAGCCGATGCCTATTTCGCCACCAGGCCCAAGGACAGCCAGATCGGCGCCTGGGCCTCGGCGCAGTCGCGGCCCATGGAAGGGCGCTGGGCTTTCGAGAAGGAGATCGCCAAATATGCCGCGCGGTTCGCGCTGACCAAAGTGCCTCGGCCCGATTATTGGAGCGGCTATCGTATTCGCCCCTTCGAAATCGAGTTCTGGCGCGACCGTCCGTTCCGCCTGCATGACCGGCTGGTCTACCGCCGCGATGGCGAGGGCGCCTGGCGCACGGAGCGATTGTTCCCGTGAGCGGCGCGGGCGATAACGGCGCCTATATGCGCCGCGCGGCGGCGGCGTCGCTCGGCGTCTCGCTGTTCCTGGTAGCGATCAAGGCCTTCGCTTATTTCACGTCCCATTCCGTGGCGATGCTGGCCAGCCTGGCGGACTCCGCGCTCGACCTTTTCACCTCGGCGCTCAATCTGTTCGCCATCCATGAAGCGTTGACTCCGGCCGACAAGGAACATCGTTTCGGTCACGGCAAGGCCGAGCCGCTAGCCGGGCTGGCGCAAGGCGCCTTCATCACCGCTTCCGCCCTGTTCCTGGTGATCCAGGCAGTGCAGCGGCTGATCAATCCCCAGCCCCTGGAAAATGGCCTGGCGGCCCTGATCGTGATGCTGGTCTCCATCGTGATGGCGATCGGGCTCATTCTCTACGAGCGCCGTGTGATCAGGCGCACCGGTTCGGTGGCGATTTCCGCCGACCAGACGCATTACATGGGCGATCTGGCGACCAATGTCGGCGTCGTCATCGCCATTCTGCTGTCGACGCAGCTGGGCTGGATGGCGGCCGATCCTCTTATCGCGTTGTTGGTGGCCGCTGTGCTGGTGGCGAGCGCCTGGCTGGTGTTCCGGAGCAGTCTGGATCAGTTGATGGATCATGAATTGCCCGATGCCGAGCGGGAGAAGATCAAGGCCATCGTCAAGGCTCACCCCGAAGTGATCAGCCTGCATGATCTGCGCACGCGCAAAGCGGGACTTTATACCTTCATCCAGATTCACATCGAACTCGATCCGGCGATGCCGCTTGTGCGCGCGCATGAGATCAGCGACGAGGTGGAGCGTGAACTTTGTCAGGCCTTCGACCAGGCCGAGGTCATCATTCACCAGGACCCGGCGGGGCTGGAGACGCCAACAGCTCGGTTCGCCACAGGCGGTAATTCTTCAGATCCAGCCCCATGATGCGTGACGCCTGGTTCTGCAGGATGCCATGAAACAGGCGCGCCATCAGGAACCAGACGGGGCTAACCAGAAGCGACATGGCGATCACGGCGATGGCGAGCTTGTGACCGGCTTCGGTTAGGACGCCGACCGCGACGCCGGCGCTGGCGATCACGAAGGAAAATTCTCCGACTGGCGACAGGAAGAGGGAAGCTTCGACGGCGGTTCCGAAACTTTCGCCCGCCAGCATCAGAAGCAGCCAGTTGAGAAAAGTCTTGCCGCCGGTCACCACGATCAGGGCGAAGAGGATCACCCAGGCCTGCGCCACCAGATAATTAAGATCGATCAGAAGGCCGATCGACAGGAAGAAGACGAATAACAAAATGCTCTGCACCGGCTGCGCCATGGTGAGCGCAGCCCGGCGCAACGTGGAATGTCCCACGGCGAGCCCGCCCAAAAACGCGCCCAGCGCCGGCGACAAACCCAGCAGGCCTGAAATGGCGGCGGCGGTGAAGCAGAGGCCCAAAACGCCCAGCGTGCCGATGTCAAAATCCTGAAGCAGATATTCCGACCAGGGAAAGCGGAAACTCTTGACCCGCCCCAGGACGGCGATGAATCCGCCCAGCAGCGCCAGGGCCAAGATGACTTTGCCTGCGACCACCACCACACCGGCCGGCGACAAAGGCCCGCCCAACCCGTTGGTGAGCAGCAGAAGTGGCACCACCGCCAAGTCCTGCGCCACCAGAATGGCAAGCGCCAGCCGCCCGGCAGTGCTGTCCTTTTCGTTGGCGTCTTCCATCATCTTCATCGCCACGGCGGTTGACGAGATGGACAGCATGCCGCCGATCACCGCGCCGCCCATAACTTCGCCATGCACAAAGGCGGTGAACAGGGTCACCGAAGATACGATGATGACGATGGTAAGGGCGGTGACGCCCAGCGCCAACGGTAGGGATTTGCGGAAGGACTGAAGGCGCATCTCCATGCCGATGATGAAGAGCAGCATCAGTACGCCCAAAGCCGCCAGGGTCTCGATCGAATCCGAGGTGTCGATCAGGCCGAGGCCCGAGGGGCCCAGCGCCACACCCACCAGAATGAAACCGGCGGCGGCAGGCAGCCGCAACCGGCTCATGGCGAAGCCCAGCGCCACGGCGGCGGCCAGGACCAGTGCGAGAGCGGTAAGGTTTTGCGTGTGCATCCCCGGCCTCAGGTAGCGAAGCGGTAGGCCATCAAAAAAGTCCTCAAATAGCGAAGCGGTAGGCCATCAAAAAAGTCTTATTGATGCGAAATCATCAGACAAGACTTCTCCCGGATGATAAGCTTAAGTTGCTTTCTGTCCACGACAATCCGGAACGCCCATGAAGGACGAGATTCGTCACGCGGAAGAAGAACGCACGCTGATCCTGACCGGCGCCTCGCGCGGCATCGGTCACGCCACGGTGAAGCGTTTTTCCAGCGCCGGCTGGCGGGTCATCACCTGTTCGCGGCACGCCTTTCCCGAGAATTGTCCCTGGGCGGCTGGGCCGGAAGATCATATCCAGGTGGACCTCGCCGACGCTGCCGATACCGCGCGCGCCAGCGCGGAAATGATCTCGCGGCTAAAGGACGGCAAGCTTCATGCCTTGGTCAACAATGCGGCGATTTCACCCAAAGGCGAGGGCGGCGAAAGATTGGGTGTGCTGGACACCGATCTGGAATCCTGGCGGCACGTGTTTGAAGTCAATCTCTTTTCCACCATCTGGCTAGCGCAGGGCCTGAAGGACGCACTCGCCAAGGCGCATGGCGCCATCGTCAATGTCACCTCTATCGCGGGATCGCGGGTGCATCCTTTCGCAGGCGCGGCTTATGCCACCAGCAAGGCGGCGCTGGCGGCGCTCACCCGCGAGATGGCGGCCGATTTCGGTCCCCTAGGCGTACGCGTCAACGCCATCGCCCCTGGCGAGATCAACACCGCCATCTTGTCGCCGGGAACCGAGAAGCTTGTCGAAGCCATCCCGCTGCGCCGGTTGGGGGAGCCGGCGGAAGTCGCAAAAGCGATATATTATTTGTGTACCGATCAATCCAGCTATGTCACGGGCGCCGAGATCCATATCAATGGCGGGCAACACGTCTGAGGGAGCGTATTCTATTTTGCCTTGCGGGCGTCTTCGAGAATCTCCGCCACTGCATCCTTGCCTTCGCTGCTGTGCAGCCAGGCTTCGGCTTCTTTCATGCTGTTGAATTGCAGCGGCACTTTGTGCGGCTTGTTGCGGTCGGGCACCGGCACCAGCACTTCGTAGGTTCCCGCTAGCCGGACATCTTTGGTCTCAGCGGCATAGGGCGGAGCCAGCTTGGGTCGCTTGTTCTTCATTTTCGGCCTCGCCAAAATTGCTGGGCGCGCTTCTATCAGCTTCTTTTCCGTTTTGCCAAATCGCCGGCTTTCCCCGTCTTATGGGGCTTTTCCGACTTCTTCCAGGGCGCGTCGTGCGCTTCGGGCTTATGTTTCTTGCGCCCGATTCCCAACTGTTCGCGCCATAGCCGGGCAGGGATTTCCTCCACCTGGCCTTCCGCCAGATGGCCGAGCTGGAACGGTCCATAGGATGTGCGGATCAGCCGGGCCACCTTCAGGCCCAGGGATTCCATCACGCGCTTGACCTCGCGGTTCTTGCCTTCCTTCAGCGAGACGGTCGCCCAGGAATACATGCCTTTGCTGCGCTCGATATCGGCGACGATGGGCCCATAGGCGACGCCGGCAATGGTCGTGCCGGTGGCGAGCGCGTCGAGATCGGCCTGGGTCACCTTGCCGAACAGGCGGGCCCGGTATTTGCGCACCCAGCCCGCCGAAGGCACCTCCAGGCGGCGCGCGATCTCGCCGTCATTGGTGAGAAGCAGAAGCCCTTCCGAATTGAAATCCAGCCGTCCCACCGAGACCACACGCCCCAGCGATTTTGGCAGATTGGCGAAGACGGTGGGCCGGCCTTTTTCGTCCTTATGGGTAGTGACCAGACCGGCCGGCTTGTGATAGCGCCACAACCGCGCCGGTTCGGGCTGGCCCAGCGGCTTACCGTCCACCTGGATTAGATTGTTCTGGGTCACATTGCGGGCGGGACTGGTGATGGTCTCGCCGTCGATCTGCACCCGACCTTCCGCGATCATGCGCTCGGCGTCGCGGCGTGAGCAAATGCCCGCGCGGGCAATCGCTTTTGCTATGCGTTCGCCTTCCGGCTTATCCTCTCCCAACGACATCTCCGATCGAACGGTCATGAGTGACGAAGAAGCCATAGCATTGGCGCTTGCCGAAGCGGAAGCCTGTGTGGGGCGTGGCGAGGTGCCCGTTGGGGCGGTGCTGTTGGCGCCGGACGGCGCGCTGCTCGCCAAGGATGGCAACCGCATCCTGGAGCGGAAGGATCCTACCGCCCATGCCGAGATGCTGGTTTTGCGCGCGGGCGCGCAAAAGCTCGGCAATGAGCGGCTGACCGGCACCAGCCTGTTTGTGTCGCTGGAGCCCTGCGTCATGTGCGCCGGGGCGATGGCGCTGGCGCGGGTGGGGCGGCTGGTCTTCGCGGCGGAAGATGCTAAAGGAGGGGCGGTGCTGCACGGGCCCCGTTTCTTCGAACAGCCCACCTGCCATCACCGGCCCTTGATCGGGCGCGCCGGTGACAAGGAAGCCGCAGGCGCCGTGCTGAAGGATTTCTTTCGCGCCAGGCGGGGCTGACATGGCGTTGATCCTCTATGGCAGCAATCTTTCGCCTTTCGTGCGCAAAGTACGCGTGGTCCTGATCGAGAAAGGCATCGATTACACGCTGGATCAGGTCAATCCTTTTCGCCAGCCGCCGGAATTCGCCGCCATTTCGCCCTTGAAACGGATTCCGGTGCTGCGCGACACCGACTTGCCAGAGCCGAACACCTTGCCGGATTCCTCCGTCATCTCCGATTATCTGGAGAACAAATTTCCGGAGCCCGCGCTTTATCCCAAATCGCATTTCGCGCGGGCGCGTGCTCTGTGGTTCGAGGAATATGTCGATAGCGGCGTTTTTCCCGTGATGGGAGCGGGGCTTTTCTTCGAGCGGGTGGTGAAGAAATTCCAGCGCGGCGTGACCGACCAGGCATTGTGCGCGCGCACGATAGAGGAAAGCCTGCCACCTCTTTTCGACTATCTGGAAAGCGAAATTCGCGGCAAGTCATATTTCGTGGACGAGCGCTTCACCATCGCCGACGTTGCGGTCGCCTCCGTGATGGCCAATTACCGTCATTCCGGAGAAGCGCTGAATGCCGCGCGCTGGCCGCACTTCGCCGCTTATGTGGAGAAAATTCTCGCCCGCCCGTCTTTTCAGACCGTGCTGGCGGAAGAACAGAAACTGATCGATATCGCCCGCAGCAGATAGCTTAAAACCAAACAGGGGCGTATCCCGGAAATCCCAGCAGCAGAACTTCGCGCGCCGCGATCAGGCCAATGCCGGCGCCGATCAAGACGTCGCTGAGGAAATGAGCGGTCAGCAGCGCGCGCGTCACCGCCAGCACAGCGGCGATGGCGAACCAGAGCGGCCATGCCCACGGCCAAACACAGGTGAAGATCACCGCCACGCAGCAGATGGTGAGGGCATGGCCGGACGGAAAGGAATTATATTCCAGATTGAAGGACAGCGGCATGAAGCCATAAAGGCCCATCTCCATATCGTCGCGGGGCCGCCGGCGCCCCAGGACCAGCTTGATCGCATGCAGCACGGCGCTGCCCACAGTCAGGCTGGCAATGAAGGCAAGGCTGTAGTTGATGAGCAGTTCCAGATCGGGACCGCGCGCCCCGAAATGGCGCGCCAGCGCCGCACCGATCAATGCCAGCACCGCTGTCGCCAGCCAGTGACCTGCCTTGGCGTAATGGGTGATGCTGTCCAGGAACTTATGCGCCCGTGCGTTGACGTGATCGTAGATGAAATGGGCGGCTTGGCGGTCGATCAGGAGCGCCGCCAGTCCCGACAGAATCAGTACAAATCCGGTGGCGATCAGCATGGCGTCTGGTTGCTACGGCCAAGTGGGCAAGTCAAGCCGAGACGCGTTTCAATGCGCGCCAGCCAATATCGCTGCGATGGAAGCTGCCGGTCCAATGGATGCGGGAGGCCGCTTCGTAGGCCCGCGCCCGCGCCTCCGCCACGTCTTTGCCCAGCGCGGTGACGTTCAAGACACGGCCGCCCACGGCCATTATTTTGCCATCGCGCAATTCCGTCCCCGCGTGAAACAGGGTGACGCCGGGCAGCGAAGCTGCTGCGTCCAGCCCGAAAATCTCATGTCCCTTTTCGTACGCGCCCGGATAGCCTTTCGACGCCATCACCACCGTCAGCGCGGCTTCGTCGCGCCAGCGCAGATCGAAATCCGATAATACGCTATCGCGCGCCGCCAAAAGGCCTGTCAGAAGATCGCTTTTGAGGCGCGGGATCAGAACCTGCGCTTCGGGATCGCCGAAGCGGCAATTATATTCGACCAGCTTGGGTCCGTTTTTGGTGATCATGAGCCCCAGATAGATCACGCCGACATAATTCAGGCCTCTGCGGGCGAAGGCTTCCACCGTGGGACGAATGAAAACATCCATCGCTTGCGTTTCCAAAGCCGGCGTCAACACCGGGGCGGGGCTGTAGGCGCCCATGCCGCCCGTGTTCGGTCCGGTGTCGCCATCGCCGACGCGCTTATGATCTTGCGCGCCCGCCAGCGGGATCACCGCTTTGCCGTCGCTCAACGCAAAGAAGCTGGCTTCTTCGCCCTCCATGAATTCTTCCACGACAATCTCATGCCCGCTATTACCGAAACCGCCTTCGAACATGAAATCGATGGCGTGGTCTCTTTCAGGCCTGGAGGTTGCGATGATCACGCCTTTGCCGGCCGCCAAGCCGTCGGCTTTGATCACCACGGGAAAGCCCAGACTGTCGGCGAAGCTTTTGGCGGCCGCCGGGTCTTTGAACCGGCGATAGGCGGCGGTGGGAATGCCGATTTCAGCGCAGAGATCCTTGACGAAACCTTTGGAACCTTCCAGCACCGCAGCTGCCTTGGATGGTCCCAAGGCGCGAATGCCGGCGACTTCAAATGCGTCCCACAGACCCGCCACCAGCTGGGCATCGGCCGCGATGACGGCGAAGTCGATGCGCTTGGATTTGGCAAATTCCACCAGGGCGGGAAAATCTGTCGCGGGAATGGCCACGCGCTCCGCCACCTCCGCGATGCCGGCATTGCCGGGCGCGCAATAAAGCTTGGTCAAGAGCGGGCTGGCCGACAAAGCCCAGGCCAGGGCATGTTCCCGGCCGCCCGATCCCACCAGCAGAATGTTCAATTTGGCCTCGCCCAATTTTGCCGCGAAGTCTGTATCATCTGCCTCCCATGAGTGAAACCGCCGAATCGCCCGCCGGAAACCTTGCCAATCTTCCGGAGTATTCCGTCAGCGAATTGTCCGCCGCCCTGAAACGGGCCGTGGAGGAGAAATTCCCCTTTGTCCGGGTTCGGGGCGAGGTGTCCGGTCTCAAGCAGGCGACTTCCGGCCATATTTACTTCGACCTCAAGGACGACAAGTCGGTCTTGAACGCCATTGTCTGGAAGCCCACTGCGCGGCTGCTCAAGGTGCGGCCCGAGCCGGGGCTGGAAGTGATCTGTATGGGTCGGGTGACAACCTATCCGGGCTCCTCCCGCTATCAGTTGATTGTCGAACAGATGGAACTGGCAGGGCTTGGCGCCCTGATGGCCATGCTGGAGGAGCGCAAGAAGCGCCTTGCCGCCGAAGGCCTGTTCGATGCGGCGCGCAAGCGGACGCTGCCTTTCCTGCCCGAAGTGATCGGCGTGATCACGTCGCCCACCGGCGCGGTGATCCGCGACATCATGCATCGGTTGAACGCTCGCTTTCCCCGCCGCGTGCTGTTGTGGCCGGTGGCGGTCCAAGGCGAGCGGGCGGGGGTGGAAATCGCCGCCGCCATCGCGGGCTTTAACGCGATGCCGGAGGCCTTTCCCCGGCCCGATCTTCTGATCGTGGCGCGGGGTGGCGGCTCCATCGAAGATCTGATGGCCTTCAATGACGAAGCAGTGGTTCGCGCCGCCGCCGCCAGCAAGATCCCCCTGATCTCGGCGGTCGGGCACGAAACCGACACCACCTTGATAGACTTCGCCAGTGACATGCGTGCGCCTACGCCCACCGCCGCCGCCGAACTGGCGGTCCCTGTGCTGGCTGACCTCCAAGCGCAGCTGGCCGATTTGGGACGCCGCAGCCGCAATTGTTTCGACAAAGGCCTGGTCGAGCGCGAACGCCATCTCGCGCAACTGGCGAGGGTATTGCCCCGGCCTGAGCAATTGTTCGCCCCATCGCGTCAAAGGCTGGACCAGGCGGGCGAGAGGTTGAGTCTTGGTCTTTCGCGAAACCTGCAAATCCACCGCGCCAAATTCGTCCGGGCGGAGGCGCTGTTGCGCGACCGGCCCATCCGGGAGCGGATCGCGCGCGCCCGGGACAAGCTCGCGACCCTGGAAGCGCGCGCCAAACGCTGCGAAGAGGTGCATCTGAGCCGCGACCTGAGCCAGCTGGAGGCGCTGTCGCGCATGCTGGAAAGCGTGTCTTATCGCGGCGTGCTGGAACGCGGTTTCGCCCTGGTGCGGGATGCGGATGGCAACGTCCGCCGCCGGGCCGCCGACATCAAGGCCGGGGAGGCGCTGCGGTTGGCGTTCGCGGATGGGGAAAAGGCTGCGCGCGCCGAGGGGGCTCACCCCGCCGCACCGCGCGGCAAAAAATCCGGCACCGATCAAGGAAGTTTGTTCTAGAATGGCGCCATGAACCGGATGGATCGGGAAAAAGGCGAAGCGCGGCTGCGCTTCCTGGACGGCGATTTCGAGGTGCTGCAGCCTGGCGCCTATGTCGTTTGCGCCGTCACGGGCACGCATATCCCGCTGGACGCGCTGCGCTATTGGAGCGTGGATTTGCAGGAGGCTTATGCCAGCCCGGCCATCGCCACCAAGCGCATGCAGGAAAAAGGCCTGGTTCCTTGATTCACCGCCGCGCCTTTGTCGGGTCGGGCCTGCTGTTTGCGGCCCTGCCGGCCTGGGCGGCGGCGGGCCGGCTGGTGATCAAAGGCGCGCTGGAGCAGGGCAGTCTGGCGCTCGGTTATGCCGAGAAGGGCGCGCGTGTCACCATCGATGGCGAGAAAGTCCGGCTCTCGCCCGACGGCGTCTTCGCTTTCGGCTTTGCCTTCGACCAGACCAAGCCCAGCGTCATTGTGGTAACCTGGCCCGGCGGGACCACCGAAACGCAGTCCTACACGCCCACGGTCCGTCAATATGAAATCCAGCATGTCAACGGCTTGCCGCAGAACACCGTGACGCCGCCGCCCGAAGTGCTGGAGCGCATCAAGAAGGAAGCCGCCGAAATCTATCAGGCGCGCCAGCGCGACACTGACGGGGCCGATTTTTTGGGCGGCTTCGACTGGCCGGCGCCGGGGATCGAAAGCGGTGTTTTCGGTAGCCAGCGTATCGACAATGGCATACCCATGGCGCCGCATTTCGGCGTCGACATGGCCGCGCCCACCGGCACGCCGATCCGTGCGCCCGCCGACGGAAGGGTCTCCATGTCCGCCGATCATTATCTCAATGGCGGTTTCACTTTGATCGATCACGGCCAGGGAGTTTCTACGTCCTACCTGCATCAGTCCAAGCGATTGGTAAAAGAGGGCGATAAGGTAAAGCGCGGCCAGTTGATCGGCCATATCGGCCAGACAGGGCGAGCGACCGGTCCGCATCTGCATTGGGCGATGAACTGGTTCGAAGTGAAGCTTGATCCTTCGCGGTCGACGCGTAAGCCAAAACCAGATTCGCTTTAGATGCCCCCATCGGCCTCCGCAGCTTTGCTTTTGCACGCGGGCTCACGCCCGCGCGCTGCAAGCGCTGCCTGTGCGTGCCTAGGCTCTCTTACCCGTTGTGATGTCGCGAGCGGTCGGCCAGCGGCGATGAATCCACAGCCATTGGCCCGGATCGGTACGCACGATTTCTTCCAGCTTGCGGTTGATCGCCAGCGTCAAAGCATAAATGTCGGCTTCTTCGTTGCCGGTGGGCGTGAACTCCAGCGGCGGATAGACGGTGACGCCGAAGCGCGCTCCCCCCAACCGCGTGTTGGCGGCCAGTACCACCGGCATCTTCAGTTTCAGCGCCAGGGCGGCTGGCGCGGGCGTGGTCATGGCGTCGCGGCCCAAAAAAGGAACCGCGATACCTTCATTGGTCTTCTGGTCCGCCAGAAGCAGGATCGCCTTGCCGCCGCGCAAAAGCATGAAGATGCGCTTGACGCCATGATGCTTACTGATCTGCTCGGCGTAACCCTTCATCGCCCGCGCCCGCGCGATATAGCGATCCACGTAAGGGTTGTTCGGTGGGCGGTAAACGATGGCGCCTTCCAGACCAAGTTCGGCACCGGTGATTGGCATGACTTCCCAATTGGCGAAATGGCCGGACAGAATTAGAACACCCTGGCCACGCAGTGCGGTGAGATTCTCACCGTCTTTCACTGCGATCCGGGGGTCTGGGCCGCGGAAGTCGAATTTGTCGAGATGCGCATACTCGGCCACGGTGCGGCCCAGATTGTCCCACATCACGCGGATAATGGCGTTACGCTCGGCTTCGGATTTCTCCGGGAAGGCCATGGCGAGATTGTCGTGGGCGCGGCGTGTCGCACCGGTTAGAGAAAAAATATTGCGGCCGATAAAGCCGCCCACCGCCGAAGCGGCATCCAGGCCGATCGCGCGGAAGAAGCCCATGAAGGCCAGGAAAATCGCCGCTTCGGCGCCATAACGCAATTTCTGAAGGAAGGTGAGGGCCGGCGCCGCCATGGTTTCATGGCGCTAACCTGCGCCGTCCAACCTGTCAAGCAAGCCGCGCCAGAAGCCTGTCTAGCGCCGCGTTGTCGTCGAATCGGGCCTGAACGGAAAGCACGGCAATGTCCCCGCGTTCGCTCTTGGAGAGACGCACAAAGTCCTTTGCCGTTGTGATCGGCAGGGCATCGCCCGCCCGCGCCTTCAGACTTGCGATTTCTTCCGATGTGAAGGGATGGTGATCTGCGAAAAATTGCGTTCCCGTCACAATGGCGCCGGCATGTTTTAACGACGCCACGAATTTCTCGGGCCGCCCGATCCCGGCAAAGGCGAAGACGCGGCGGCCCTTGAGATCGGCGTCGATCGTGGCAAGTCGCGCCCGCAAGCGAGAGCCGTCATAGTCCATCAGATCCGGATCGCCGCCATTCATGATTACTACTAAGTCGGCGCGGGCCAGTCCCTGGCGCACGGGTTCGCGCAACGGCCCTGCCGGGATCATGCGGCCATTGCCGAAACCAGTTTCGCCATCCACCACCACCAGCGAAAGGTCCTTGGCGAGGGAGAAATTCTGGTGCCCGTCATCCATCACAATGATTTCGGCGCCGCTTTTCTCCGCAAGCGTCGCGCCCGCCGCCCGGTCACGCGCCACGACGGTGGGCGCCGTCTGAGCCAGGAGCAGCGCTTCGTCGCCCACGTCGGCAGCCTTGTGGCCTGCCTGCACTTGAAGCGGCCCTGCCAGGCTTCCGCCATAGCCGCGCGTGAGGAAGAAAACGCGGCGCCCTTTGGCCTTGAGGTGCGCGCCAATCGCGATGGCAACCGGCGTCTTGCCGCTGCCCCCCGCGGTCAGATTGCCGACGCACAACACGCGCGCCTTGGCGCGATAGGGCCGGGCGTGCTGCGCTTTCCAAGCGACGCTGGCGCCATAAAGCGCGCCCAGCGGGGCCAGTAAGGCGCTGGCAAATCCTCGCCGCTGCCAGAATTCAGGGGCGCGCATGGGAGGCGCTCAGGCTTTTTACGGCCGCGATGATTTTCTCGACCGCGCCGGCCAGGCGCGCGGCGCCTTTGGCGGCCGCCTCGCCGGCGGCGCGCGCCAGATCGGGATCCAGCAGCAGGCGTTCGGCTTCGCGGGCGATATCATGCGAGGAGTGAACATCGCCAAACCCTTGCGCGCCCATGACGGCCTCGAAGGCGCGCGCGGAGTTGGCCCGCGAAGGGCCGGCCAGCACCGCGCAATTGAGCGCCGCCGGCTCCAGCGGATTGTGGCCATGCATCGGCACCAAGGTTCCGCCCAGAAAACAAAAGCGTGAGAGCCGGTAGAACAGTCCCAGCTCGTTCATCGTATCGGCGACATAGATCGCGGTGCCGGTGGTGACGGGCTCATCCAGCGAACGGCGCGCCACTTTGCGGTTGCCGCATAGCATGGCGATGTCGCCGCCCCGTTCCACATGGCGCGGCACGATGATGGTTAGAAGTTCCGGAAAGCGGGCCCGCAACGCATCATGGGCGGGCAGCACGGTTTCGTCCTCGCCGGGATGGGTTTGCGCCGCCAGCAACAAGGGTCGCGCGCCAATCGCCTCTTGCAGCGCACGCAACGCGGCCTCGTCGCAAGAGAGCGGCGGCGCATCGGCCTTCAGGCTTCCCGCCACCGTGACCGCGCGGGCGCCCAGTGAGCGAAAGCGGGCGGCGAAATCCTCATCTTGCGCCAGAATGACATCGAATGCGCCGAGCAAAGCCTCCGCCATTCGGGGCGCGCGCTTCCAGCCCGTTGCAGACCGTTCCGAGATCCGCGCATTGATCAAGGCTAGCCGTATGCCGCGCCGCCGCGCCTCCAGGAGAAGGTTGGGCCAGAGGTCGGATTCCACAAAGAGGCCCATTTGCGGCCGCCAATGATCCAGGAAGCGCGCCGCGGCCCCGGGCGTGTCCAGCGGCACATATTGATGGATCGCGCCTTTGGGCAACCGCGCCTGCATCATGCCCGCGCTGGTGACGGTTCCACTGGTCACCAAGACAGACGAGCCCTCCGCCACCAATCTTTCGATCAAGGGGAGGGCGGCGAGGCTTTCACCCACGCTGGCGCCATGGATCCAGATTAATTCGCCTTCCGGACGCGCGACGCCGGCATGGCCCAGCCGTTCGGCCATGCGCGCAGGATCTTCCTTGCCGCGCGCCGCCCGCTGGCGCAGCAGCACGGGCGCGAAAGGCGTCGCCGCCATGCCCAGCCAACGCCAGGCGTTGAGGCCCAGAGGCAAACGCGTAGTCACGCGGGGCCGTCCACATCGTCGAGATTGTGGCGATAGAGCTGGGCATAAAGGCCGCCTTGCGCCAGGAGCGCATCGTGCCTGCCCGCTTGCACCACGCGGCCCTTGTCCAGCACAAAGATGTGGTCGGCGTCGCGCACGGTGGAAAGACGATGGGCGATGACGATGGTGGTACGTCCAGCCGTCAGACGCGCCAGCGCGTCCTGAACCTGGCGCTCGCTTTCCGCATCCAGCGCCGAGGTGGCTTCGTCCAACAGAAGGATCGGCGCATTGCGCAGCATGGCGCGCGCGATGGCGATGCGCTGGCGCTGACCGCCGGAGAGTTTGAGGCCGCCTTCGCCCACCCGGGTCTGATAGCCCTGCGGCATTTCGCTGATGAAGTCGTGCGCGGCCGCATCCCGCGCCGCCTGTTCGATCTCCGCCACGGTCGCGCCGGGGCGGCCCAGCGCGATATTGTCGGCGATGCTTTCGTCAAACAACATTGCTTCTTGCGTCACCACGCCGATGGCGGCGCGCAGCGACTTGAGCGTCACGCCATGGATGTCCGCACCATCGATCGCGATCAGGCCGCTGCCGCGTTCATAGAAGCGCAGCAGAAGATTGAATATTGTCGTCTTGCCCGCGCCCGAAGGTCCGACCAGCGCCACTTTGCTGCCGGCCGGAATGGAAAAGGTCACATCATCCAGGGTGGCGGCGTCACCCTCATAGCCGAAGCGGACATGATCGAACGCGATGGCGCCGCCATTGCGCGGCACCGAAAGGGTGGTGGCGCCCGAGGCATCCACGATGCCGGGGCGCGCATCGATGGCGGCGAACATGCGGTTTGCGGCGGCAATTCCGGCCGAGGCGGTGGGCCACAGCTGGCTCAGATTGCGCACCGGCTGCTGCGCCAAGAGTAACGCCGTGATGAAGCCGATAAAGGTCGGAAGCGTGAGATCCCCATGCAAGCTCTGATAGCCCGCAAAAAGAAGCACGAAGGCAATCACCAGGCCGGCAAAAATGTCGGTCACGGGCGCGGCGGCGGCGCGCAGGCGAACTGCTTTCAGCAATGTTTTCAGCCGCGCCGTCAGCCGTGCATTCACGCGCTCCACGCTATGTGCTTCCAGGCCGTAAGCCTTGATGATGCGCCGCCCGTCCATCGCTTCCGCCAGCGCAATGGACAGATCGCCGGTTTCCGTCATGCCGCGGGTTGCGGCGCGGCGCATCGAGCCGCCCAGCCGCTCCATCGCCCAGGCCACTGCCGGCAGCGCCAGCAGCGAAAGCAGGCCCAGTGCCCAATCGCTGGCGATCACGATGCCGATATAAACCACCAGCTGCACCAGTTCGAGGAAGATGGCGGCGACACCTTGGGTCAGCGCATCGCGCATCAAGGTGGCGTCATACAGGAAATTAGAAACGAACTGGCCCGAATGCACCGCATTGAGATCAGCGAGATCGCGGCGGATTAGCCGCCCGAACATGTCTCGCTGCGCCTGGGCCACCGCCCTCTCGCCCAAAGAGTCGATCAACATGCGGCCAAAGAACAGGCCGCCGGCCCGCAGAACCATGATGCCGAACGCCATTAAGGAGAGCGGCACCAACAGCTCCGCCTTGTGGCGCACGAAGATCTGATCCGTCACGCTACGGACCAGCCAGGGAATTCCGCCGCCCATGGCCGAGGCGAACAGCATGCAAAGGACGGCCAGCGCCAAAAGGCCCCATTGCCCGCCGACATAATCGCGCAGCAGGCGTCGGACGATGGCGCTGGTGGAGAGCTGTTTGGGGGCGGCGAGGCTCATCCATGCCCCTTTAGCACGGGTTCCCTTGCTCCTGCGAGGGGCCGGAAGACGTTATTCGCCAAAGGCTTAGCGCCGAAATCACTGGATATCGTCGGCGTCCGGCTCCATCAGCCGGTGAATATGAACCACGAAATAGCGCATCTGGGCATTGTCCACGGAGCCTTGCGCTTTCGCCGCCCAGGCGCGGCGGGCTTCGGCGAAATTGGGGTACATGCCCACCATGTCGAGCTTGGACAGGTCTTTGAATTCGAGGCTGTCGGTCGAGGTCAGCTCGCCCCCGAAAACCAAATGCAGCAATTGTTTGGGGGTAGAAGTGGTCATGGCCCGTCTCGCTGGAATCGCTCTGTTCCTTAAGCGGTATCGGGCTGCGTTTTAAGCGAATTCTTTGCCGCAAGTTCCGCCAGCAAAGGTTGAACCAGCCCCCAACTTGCCGCGATGGTCGCTCCCTGGACGGCGGCCGGACGGTTATAGGTCAATGGCCGGTCATCCGTGCCCACCAGCTTTCCGCCCGCCTCCGTCAGAATGACGTCGGCCGCCGCCAAGTCCCAGTCGCGCTTGCTGGTCAGGCTGACCATGGCGTCGAAACGCCCCGCCGCCACCAGCGCCACACGATAGGCGATGGAGCTGAAATTTTCGATTTGCATGGGCGGCCAGCCGGCAAAGGCCTGTTGGTTGCCCAACATACGGCAACCTTCGATCTTGCTGCGCGTGTTGGCCCGGATGGGCGCTCCGTTCAAATGCGCGCCGCCATTCTTGGCAGCAACAAAGCATTCGTCTTTCGCGGGATTGAAGACTGCGCCGCAAAGCGGCCGGCCTGCCTCGATCACCGCGGCGCAGATGGTGAAATGCGGTCGGCCCTTCATGAAGGCCACCGTGCCGTCGATGGGATCGACCACGAAGATTCGGGCCGCGCCGAGCCGGGCGGGGTCGTCTAGGCTTTCCTCCGACAGCCAGCCATAATCGGGGCGGGCGCGGCGCAATTCTTCCTTCAAGAAATTGTCGATGGCGAGATCGGCCTCGGTCACCGGACTGCCGCCCGGCTTGCTCCAGCGCCGGTACTGGCCTGAGAAAAATTGCAGCGCGATCTTTCCCGCCGCGCGGACGGCGTCCGTCAGAAGCTCCAGATCTCTTTCACGATCCGGCAATGGTCATGCCCTCGATGCGGCATGTGGGCGCGTTGGTGCCGTATCGGAATTCCAAGTCATTGGCTTGCGTCAGTTGCCGGAACATGTCCTTCAGATTGCCCGCGATGGTGACCTCGGAAACGGGATAGAGGATCTCGCCATTCTCGATCCAGAAGCCGGCGGCGCCGCGGCTGTAATCGCCGGTCACACCATTGACGCCCATGCCCATCAATTCGGTGACATAGAAGCCCTGTTTGATGTCGGCGATGAGCGCGTGCGGCGAAAGCGCACCCGCTTCCATATAGAGGTTAGTGGCCGACGGCATGGGCGGGCCGCCGGTGCCGCGTGCGGCGTGGCCGGTGCTGGCGAGGCCAAGCTGCCGGGCGCTGGCGCAGTCCAGCAACCAGCTTGTCAATCTGCCGTGGTCGATCAGCGCCCGCCTGGCATTGGCCACGCCTTCGCCGTCAAACGGCTTGGAGCGCAGGCCGCGAATGCGATGAGGATCGTCCATGATCGTCACATGGGGCGCGAAGATGTCCGTCCCCATGCGATCCTTTAGAAAGCTGGTGCCGCGCGCCACGCTGGCGCCCGATATGGCGCTGGCGAAATGGCCCAGAAGGCCGCCCGCTTCGCGCGGATCGAACACCACCGGCACAGTCTGCGACTTCACCTTGCGCGGGTTAAGCCGCCGCACCGCTTTTTCGCCCGCGCTTTTGCCGATCGCCTCCGCGCTGCGAAGATCGCTGGCGTGCCGGGCGCTGGCCTGGTCATAGTCGCGTTCCATGCCGGTGCCTTCGCCAGCCAGGACCGCGACACCGATGCTGTGGCTGGTCCCGGCATAGCGGCCGAAAAATCCCGTACTGGTGGCAAGCGCGATGGCGGACCGCGAGTAGCTGGCGCCGCCGCCTTCGGAATTGGTGACGCCTGCAACCGCAAGGCCGGCTTGTTCGGCGTCGCGCGCGCCGGCGACCAGCGCCTCCGCCGAGGGTTCGGCGGCGTCCTCCAGATCCAGCGCGGGGATCACGCGCGCCAGGATCTCCTTGGGCGCAAGCCCGGCGAATTTGTCCTCGGGCGCCAGCCGCGCCATGGCGAGCGCGCGGCCCGCCAGCGCCTTAACGGCATCATCGGAAAAGTCGCTAGAGGACACGAAGGCGACACGTTTGCCGATAAAAACGCGCAAACCCAGATCGGCGCTTTCGCTGCGCTCCACATCCTCCAGATGTCCCAGGCGATAGGATACGCTGGAGGAAACATTCTCAAGCAGAAGCGCATCGGCGGCATCGGCGCCTTCGCGGCGGGCGCTGGCGAGCAGGGTTTCGAGGATATTCTGGGGATCGCGGGGCGTGGGCATAGAGCGGTTCCAGGAAAAGTGTGCAGCGGTTGCCGCGACGCTGACGCTAGGCAACTCCGTCCGGAACCGCGACAAACAAGACATCCCGATGCCGCAAACAAAGCAGCCCGTCAAGCCACGCCCGAAACCGTCAATATTTGTAGCCGAGAAGGGCGGATTCGCCGCTCACCGCGTCGGTGATGTAGAGGCGCTTTTCCTTGGTGGCGAAATAGACGTGCAGATGGCGCAGCACGTCCATGCCCAGGATCAGGTCCGGAACGGTCACCGAGCCATCAGCCCCGGAATTGAAAATCGACAATTCGCGCAACCGGTCGCGGGCGGTCGTTTGGTCGGACATCAGATAGATGCGTAGATTTTTCACGTCCACGCCCTCGAAGGCGACATCGTCGAAACGATGGCCATAGGCGGTGACCGTTCGGTCGCCGCTGGTTTCCGTCAAGGGCTTCATATCGGGCGAGTCCCGGTTAAGGCCGAACAATTGGTTCGCCACTCTCATGTTCATGACCGAATATTGCGCTCCGGTATCCATTACGGCGGTCACGGCATGACCGTCCACCGTGACCGGAAAGGTGATGATGTTATGCGCGACCGTCACCGGCACGATGGCGATATTGTCAGCTGGCCAATAAACCACGCGGCCGTTGCAATGTTCGGTGGAAAAAGCGGTGAGGCGCCGGGCGCCGAAATCCATGTCCAGATCGGCATCCACGAAGAGATCGGTGGATAGCAGGCCATCATAAGGGAGCGACTTGCCCAGATCCGGATTGGGCGCCACGCCCAAAAGCACGCTTCTATGCTCGCGTGCTCCCACCATCAGGCGGCGAACCATGGTGTTGGTGCTGGAACTATGCCCGGCCAAATCGACCAGCCGTCGCTCTTCGTTCGTTCGTTCCGGCAGATCCAGCGCCCGCAGCGTCGATTTCGAGATCTGACTGACCCTGCCTCCGGTATCAAGCAGAAATCGCCGATTGCTGCTGTCGATGGTGACCGGCACCACCATGATGGTGCGATCCTCGCTGCTTTGCATCGGAACGGAGGAAAGTATGCGTAAGGCGGGCACGCAGTCCGCCGCTTGCGCGGGAACAGCAACAACCGCCAGCCATGCGGCTGCCGCCCAACCCACGAAATGCTTGACCATGCTGCTCACGAGACGATCATAACCCGGTGGCAGATCGACGCAAAGCCGGGACGGTGTAAAGCCAAGGAATTACTTTGCCGGTTCCGCAGGCGATTTGAACAGCACGGATGCGCCGGTGCCGGCTGGCGAGATGTAAAGCTTCTTTTCCCTGTAGGCCATGTAAAGGTGCAGATGCTGGAGTACGTCCATTCCGACAATCACTTGCCGGATGCGGCTGTTGTAAGGATCTGACGTCGTTCCACGAAAAGAGCTTTTGAGTTCACTGGCACCCATGCGATCCGCAATGATGCTGATATGGGGGCTGGTGACGGTGATGCCTTCGAACGACAATGTGCTGAACTGGTGGCTATATTCCTTCAAGAGCGGATTTGTTTTTGACGTGTCGACAAGCGGCGCATCTTCGCTACCGGGCTTGATGCCGAAGGTGCCGATTGCCACTTCCACATTCATGGCCGAATTGCCCGCGCCGGTGTCGATGATCGCCTGAAGCTGTTTTCCGTCGATGGTGACGGGAACGTTGATGTGCCCGTTGCTCAGAGTGACCGGAACGACGGCAAATGGCCTTTCCGGCCAATACGTTACTTTGCCTTCGCAATGATCTTGGGAGAAATAGTTGCGTTTTTTTGCGCCGAAATCCATGTCGATGTCGTATTGCAGGAACAAGTCTGTAGAGAGAAGCCCATTTGCGCCGGTTTCGGACTCAAGATTCTGAATGGGAGAGACCTGGAATTTGAGATTCTCGCCTCGGGCATTGCCCATGTCGAACGTCTTTACCGTGACCTGGCTGTTGGAAACATTTCCGTAGAGGTCATAAAGTTTCAGCCTGCTGCTCTCTTCTTTGAGGCCCAGTGCTTTTACGGCTTGTGGAGAAATCGAGTCGTACCGCCCCCCGTATCAAGGACAAGCTTTTGAGGGACGCCGTTGATTTCCACCGGCACCAGGAAGCCCTTACCACTTCCATAGCTTTCGAGCTTAATGGAATTGATTAACTGCAGTGGTTTGCAGTCCTGCGCCTGCGCGGCGTGGGCCCCCGCCAAAATTGCAAGCCACGCGGTTGATATGAATGAAAAAATGCGCGCGCAAAAACGCATCGCAATCCCCATGCCCGTCCCCGGCGGGATGAGGCCACAACCTGCGCGCGGTATGCAAGCGGGTTTATTTCCAGATCGGCTTGCCGCTGCCGGGTAGGCCCAGACGGGCCCATTTCTCCGTCACGGCGTGGATCACATCCGGATCCATGACGATTTTCCTGCCCCATTCGCGACGGGTCTCGGGCGGCAGCTTGTTGGTGGCATCCAGTCCGATCTTAGAGCCCAGCCCGCTCTCGGGCGAGGCGAAGTCGAGATAGTCGATGGGTGTGTTCTCGATCACGGTGATGTCGCGAGCGGGATCCATGCGGGTGGAGACGGCCCACATCACGTCTTTCCAGTCCCGTGCGTTGATGTCGTCGTCCACCACGATCACCCATTTGGTGTACATGAATTGGCGCAAATAGGACCACACGGCCATCATCACCCGCTTGGCGTGGCCGGGAAATGCTTTCTTCATGCTTACCACCGCGATGCGGTAGGAGCAGCCTTCCGGCGGCAGCCAGAAATCCACGATTTCAGGGAATTGCTGTTTGAGCAGTGGCACAAAGACTTCGTTCAGCGCCTCGCCCAGGATGGAAGGCTCGTCCGGCGGCCGCGCGGTGTAAGTGGAAAGATAGAGTGGATCGCGCCGCATGGTGACGGCGGTGACGGTGAAGACGGGAAACTGCTCCACCGAATTGTAGTAGCCCGTGTGGTCGCCATAAGGCCCTTCGTCGCGATAGTCGGAGAGCGAAACCTCGCCTTCGATCACGATCTCCGCCTCGGCGGGGACCTTGAGCGGCTGCGACACACAATCGGTCAAGGTCACGGCTTGCCCACGCAGAAGTCCCGCGAACTGATATTCCGACAAGGTTTCCGGCACCGGCGTCACCGCCGCCAGGATGATGCCGGGATCGGCGCCGATCACGGCGGCGGCGGGCAGGGGCGCGGTGTTCTGTTTCGACCAGCGCTGATGGTGCTGCGCACCGCCACGATGCTTGAGCCAGCGCATGATGGTCTGGCTTTTGTTCAGCACCTGCATGCGGTAGATGCCGAGATTGTAATTGTCCTCGCGCGCATCGCTGGGGCCGCGTGTCACCACCAGCGGCCAAGTGATCAGGGGTGCCGGCTCGCCGGGCCAGCAAGTCTGGACCGGCAGTTTGCTCAGATCGATGTCATCGCCGCGCCAGACGATCTCCTGGCAGGGCGGCTTGGAGGCCGTCTTAGGCTTCATCGACAGCACGGTCTTAACCAGCGGCAGCAGCGCAGCCGCTTCGCCCAGCGAGCGCGGCGGCTCAGGCTGGCGCAGCTGCGCCAGAAGCTCGCCCACCTCCCGCAAATCGAGCGCGCTGGTGCGGTCCTTGGCTCCCATGGTCACGCCCATGGCCACGCGCTTCACCGTGCCGAACAGATTGACCAAGACCGGCATGCCGCTTGGCGTGCCACCGGCCTTGACAGGATTCTCGAAGATCACCGCGGGACCGCCCTCGGCGATCAGGCGCGTCTGGATCTCGGTCATCTCCAGCACGGTGGAGACGGGTTCCTTCACCCGCACCAATTCCCCCGCGCTTTCAAGCCGGGCGATGAAATCCCGCAGCGAACGGTAAGCCATTACCCTAGCTCAGCCTTCGTCAGTGACGGTCCATTTCTTGGGCGCTGCATGCCGGATGCTGTAGCCGAAGTAAATGAGAAAGCCCAAGCCGGTCCACACCACCAGCCGCACCCAGGTGCCCAGCGACAGGCTCACCATCATGATGCCACAGACGATAATGCCGGCAGGCGCCACGAACCAGACATAGGGCGTGCGGAATTTGCGGGGCCGCTTCGGGCAGGTGACGCGCAAGATCATGATCCCGACACAGACCGAAATGAACGCCATCAAGGTGCCGATGGAGACCAGATCCGCCAGGATGTCGAGCGGGAAGATGGCGGCGATGGCTGCGCCCATCACGCCAACGATGATGGTGCAGAGATGTGGCGTGCGGAAGCGGGGATGGACCCTCGCGAAAGCGGGCGGAAGGAATCCGTCGCGCGCCATGCCGTAGAAGACGCGGCTCTGGCCATACATGGACCCGAACGCGACCGAGATCAGCCCTGCGATGGCGGCGATATTAACGGGAAACACTAGCCATTTGAGGCCCGGCTCGCGCGCCAACGCGAAGGACACCGGATCAGGCACGTCCAGCAGATGATAATCGGTGATGCCCAAGAGCACCGCCGACATCAGCACATAAAGCAAAGTACAGACCGCCAGCGCCGCCAGAATGGAGATGGACACGTCGCGCTCCGGATTTCGCGTCTCCTGCGCGCCCACCGAAACGGTTTCAAAGCCGACATAAGCAAAAAAGATGGTGGCGGAGGCGGCCAATATGCCCGAGGTGCCGAAATGTCCCCGCACGCCGGTATTGGGTGGAATGAAAGGATGAAAGTTGGCTTCATGGATGTAAGGCAGGCCGAACAGGATCACCAGCAAGATGATCGCCACCTTCACCGCAACCATGGCGGCGTTGAACCGCGCGGATTCGGTGATGCCGACCACCAGGATCACCGTGATCAGCAGCATCATGATGGCGGCGGGAAGATTCACGACCGCGCCCGTCAGATGCATGTCGGAAATCCCGGTGCCGGCGATGGGCGCATTGGCCCAGCCCGGCGGATAGGCGATGCCGAACTGGCCCAGCAGATTCAGGAAATAGCCCGACCAGCCCGCCGCCACGGTGGAAGCGGAAACCCCGAATTCCAGCACCATGTTCCAGCCGATGAACCAGGCCATGGTCCGGCCCATCGTGGCATAGGTGTAGGTGTAAGCGCTGCCGGCCTGGGGGATCATCGCCGCCAGTTCGGCGTAACAGAGCGCGGCGAAGAAACAGCCGGTCGCCGCGATCACAAAGGACAGCAACACGGCCGGGCCCGCATGCTGGGCCGAGACCGTACCGGCGATCACGAAGATGCCCGCACCGATGGTGGCGCCGACCCCGATCATCGTCAGATGAACCGGGCCCAGCGCACGGTGAAGCTTGACGTCCTCGGCGAGAACCGGATCCGGGACCAAAAGCGCCGGGTTGTCGCTCACGCGTTTATTCCTGCGGCAGGTTTTTCACCTGATACCTGCTCGGTTTTGCGTGTCTGGAGGAATAGAAATAATA
>DATNGI010000063.1:0-3415 GCA_035605955.1 Rhizomicrobium sp. | reverse complement strand
CGCGCGCCATGCGGGCCAGGGCCTTTTCATAAAGCTGACGTTCGGAATAGGACTGTTCCGGCTGACCGCCGGCGCGGTGCAGGTCGCGCACCACTTCGGCGATCGACACCAGATCGCCCGAGTCGATCTTGGCTTCGTATTCCTGGGCGCGGCGCGACCACATGGTGCGCTTGATGCGGGCACGACCCTTCAGCGTGTTGAGCGCATTGCCCACCACTTCTGGCGAGGACAGTTTGCGCATGCCCACCGCCTTGGCCTTCATGGTGGGGACGCGAAGTGTCATCTTGTCCTTTTCGAATTCGATGATGAACAGTTCGAGCTTGAGGC
Source organism: Rhizomicrobium sp. (assembly GCA_035605955.1). Classification (GTDB taxonomy): domain Bacteria; phylum Pseudomonadota; class Alphaproteobacteria; order Micropepsales; family Micropepsaceae; genus Rhizomicrobium. The sequence goes on along the minus strand of DATNGI010000063.1, from coordinate 3,088 downwards.
CCGCCACTTCCTGTTCCTCGATACCCGACACTTTGCCCACGCCATGGGTCGGATAGACCACATGGTCGTTGGTCTTGAACTCATGCTTCTTATTGGAGTTGGCGGGGATTTTCTTGGGCTGGGCAGCGGCCTTATTAGCCGCCGGAGCGTGAGACTTGGCTGCGGTCATTTCCATTTCCGTTGCGCGTATCGCCGGGGAGAAGCGAGACGCATGATAATTTCACGACAATATGGCCGAAACGCGCCGGACCGACGCCGGCACGCGCTGTTCAGGGCTGACCAGATTTCAGAAAGACCCTATCACATGTTGCGGTAAAATGAAAGGAAAAACCTCACAAACCTTTGAAAAGGCAAGATTTCTTCAGGTTTTTGAGGCCTTCCCTGGCCTCAAGCCCTTGATCTGCGGTCCCAAATCGGGAGTCGCCGCCCGGTAATGCCGCGCGCGCAAAGGGGGTATTCGCCCTATGAGCCTGAGCCGGGTTTGACGGCCAGCCGAAGCGTAGCGGAGCTGTCCGGCCGCGCGACCATCAACAAGGCGGACTGATGTCTAGGACCCCGACCCGGGCTTATCGCTGAAGAACTTCTCGAACTTGTCCGGAACGCCTTCCCAATCCTTGGCGTCGGCCGGAGCCTCGCCCTTCTGGCTGATGTTCGGCCAGGTCTTGGCATATTCGGCGTTCACCGACAGCCATTTCTCAAGCCCGGACTCGGTATCGGCCTTGATGGCTTCCGGCGGACATTCCGGCTCACAGACGCCGCAATCGATGCATTCGTCCGGGTTGATGACCAGCATGTTCTCGCCTTCGTAGAAGCAATCCACCGGACAGACTTCGACGCAGTCCATGAACTTGCACTTGATGCAGGCTTCGGTGACGACATAGGTCATGGCAAGGCTCGCGATCGAAAAGCGATAGGTCCATAAGGCGCGCCAGGGTCCAAGGCAAGCATTCAATCCGCGACGATTTCGTACAGAAGTTGCGCCTCGGGCGCGGGGCCGCGGCGTTCCGCCAGGGCCAGAACCCGCAAGGCTACGACCTCGCCGCCGCGTCCCAAAGTCAAGATATCGCCGGGCTTGAGCATCTGGGCCGGTTTCAGCACCCGAATGCCGTTCAACCGCACTTTGCCGGCGCTGGCCGCGGCCTGGGCCAAGGCCCTGGTGCGATAGAAGCGGGCATGGAACAACCACTTGTCAATGCGGGCGGCGCTCATTTGACGATGAGTTCTTTCAAGCCGGCGAAAGGCGAATGGCTTGGCGCGGCCTTCTCCGGTTTGGGGCGTTGCGTGCGCTTCTCCCTGGCTTTGCGCCAGACGGGCGCAGCGCCCGTGACGTCCACCAGCCGCCAGCCCAGAGATTCCAGCACCGCGCGTGCTTCGTCATTGCCCGAGCCTAGCAGCGAAACCAACCTTGGTAGCAAAGTCTGGGCATCGGCGCCGCTGAGCGCGGCCTTGTCGAGTTCGCTTTCCACCCGCTCCAGCATGTCGAAACGGATGGCGCGGCCCCCGACGACGGCGAAGCCCGCGGCATGCAGGAAATCACGCGGTTCGTCGCCATGCGCGAAGGAGGTGAGGCCAGGCGCGGGCGGACCGATCATCTGCGCCTGTCTGGTCCACACACTCCACAGCAGCGCTAGCAAGCCCGCCGCATCGGGGCGCAGCAGGCGCGGCAGATAGATGGTTCTTTTGCCGACCCAGACCCCGAACGGCTTCAAGGCGCGAAGCAAGGGGCCGAGCTTTTCCGGCAGCGCAAGCGCAGCACGATCCAGAGATCCGAAATTCTCGCTTAGTTGATGGGCGATGCCACGTGCTTGCGCCGGTATGGCGGTGTCGCTTCCCGCCGGCGCATCCGCGGCGCGGGTCAGCGCCAGCAAAGGCTCGATCCGCGCATTCAACCGTGCCAGCAGCCATTCTTCCAATCGTGCCTGTATGCGCACGCGCTGCGCGCCTTTGAGCAGCTCATCGGCCACCAGTGCGACCTGGGGCGCGAGCGGTGATGCGCCGGCCGTGAGGTGACCGACAATCGCTCCATCCCACCAGAATTTGCCATGCTCGCTTAAGCTGATGGCCGTGTCCGGCGCGGCGGCCAGCGCCTCGGCACGGCCTAAGAACTCGCTGCCAAGCCCGCGCATGGCGGCAGCGTGCAGCATGCGGGCGTGAAGCGCGCCGCTGCCGTCATTGGCAGCGCGCGGGTCTGGCGTGAAGCGGAAGCCGTCCAGCCGCCCGATCAATTCACCCGCGATCAGCACGCCGCCATCTTCTTCCAGCCGCGCATCGGCGATCTCGTCCTCGCGCAGATGCTTCATCAGGATCGAGGTGCGCCGGTCGATGAAGCGCTGGGTCAACCGCTCATGCAGGGCGTCGGATAGCCGGTCTTCCACCGCCCGGGTTTCGCCTTGCCAATGGGCGCTATCGCGCGTCCAGCCGGGGCGGTGCGCGGCATAGGTGAAGGTGCGGATCTGCGCAATACGGCCCGACAGTGTGGCGACATCGCCTTCGCTCACATCCAGCCGCGCAATCTGGCGCGCCATCCAATCGTCTGGAACATGGCCCGCGTCACTCATCAAAAAGAGAAAGAGCGTGCGCACCATGCGGGCATGATCGTCCGCCGACAATTTCCGGAAGTCGGGAAGCTGGCAGACGTCCCATAGGCGCTTAACCGTTGCGCGCGAAGTGGCCAGTGCCTGGATTTCGGTCTCGCCCGCCAGATGATGTAGCGCGACGGCGTCGGAAGCGGGACGGGCGCGGCCGAGACCTCGCTCGGGGGGCGGCCTGTCCAGACTTTCCAGCAGCGAAGACAAGGATTGAAAATCCAACGCGCTATTGCGCCATTGCAAAACCTTGACCGGATCGTAGCGATGGCTTTCCACGCGGCCCACAATCTCTTCGTCGAATGGCTGGCATTCGCCGGTGACGCCGAAGGTGCCGTCATTCATGTAGCGCCCGGCGCGACCGGCGATCTGGCCGATTTCCGCCGGCATGAGGGGACGATAGCCCCGGCCATCGAATTTCTCCGCGCCCGCGAAAGCCACATGGTCCACATCCATGTTGAGGCCCATGCCGATGGCATCGGTGGCGACCAGGAAATCGACGT
>DATNGI010000062.1:0-21303 GCA_035605955.1 Rhizomicrobium sp. | reverse complement strand
TGGCGGTGGATGCTGGTGCCGTTGATGGTGTTGTGCGTGATCTTCGGCATCATGGCACTGAGGGAAAAATTGCCGGATGTCAGCCTGTCCACCGATGCGCCGGTGACGCCGGGCGAGATGATCAAAGCCACCTTGCAGAATCCCACCATCTTCCTGTGGGTGGTGCTGATGATGTTCACCGCTTCCACCGAATTCGCGCCGGGACAATGGGTCGATGTGGCGCTCAGCCAGATTGTCGGCATGCGCGGCATTCTGCTGTTGGCTTACGTCAGTGGGCTGATGTTCGTGATGCGCCATTTTGCCGGGCCGCTGGTCAAGCGGCTGTCCAATGTGGGGCTCCTGGTCTTCTCGGCAATGTTCTCTACGGCCGGTCTGTTCGCGTTGGGCGGCGCGCATGATCCGGCAAGCGCCCTGATCGCGGCGACCGGCTGGGGCTTCGGGGTCTGTTATTTCTGGCCCACCATGCTGGCGACGGTGGCCGAGCGCTATCCCCGCAGCGGCACCATGGTGTTCGGCCTGATGGGGGCTGCCGGCGCCGCCTCGACCTATGTGGTGCTGCCCATTCTGGGTGGCGTTTATGACCGCGCCAAACTTGCGGCAGCGGGTGGGGACGCCACCCTGGCGGCGCATGCGCAAGGGGCGGAGTTGACCAAGATTCTGACCGCGGCGGCGGCGGCATCGTTTCGCGCCGTGGCGCTGATTCCGCTGGTGCTGATCTTCATCTTCGCCGGCATCGCGATCGCGGACCGTCTGCGCAAAGGTTCGGGCCGGTCATCGGACCGGTCTTGATTTCCAGAACAGGGAGTTTGACACGATGAGACGAGGATTTCTGGCCGCGAGTGTCGGGCTCGCCGCTTTGTGTTCGCTGGCGGCGCCCTTGCTGGCCCAGGAAACGGTCGATCCGGCCGAGCTGCAGCGGATCATCGCGCAGCATCCCAATTGGGCGAAGTGGTTGGCCGATCCGGAGCTCGCCAAACTCACCCTCGCAAGTCCGAAAATGCCGAATTCCCAGTGGCGGGCCGACGATATCCGCCGGCCCCAGCCGGTCCATGTCGCAACCGGCACCACCTGCCCTGCGCCGCCCCCGAGCGATGCGGAGGTCTTGTTCGACGGCAAGAATTTGGACAAATGGACCGGGGACCATTTCAGCGAATGGACCGTGAAGGACGGCGTGCTGACCACCGGCGCGCGAGTCTACAATTTCATCAAGACCAAGCAGTCTTATGGCGATGTGCAGGTGCATGTGGAGTGGAAGACGCCGCTACAACCCAAGCCGCCCTTGAACCCGCAATATTGGGGCAATAGCGGCGTGTTCCTGATGGGCTTGTATGAGATCCAGATCCTGGATTCCTACAAGAACGAGACCTATCCGGATGGGCAAGCCGGCGCCATCTATAGCCAAACGCCGCCCTTGGTGAACGCGTCACGCCCGGAAGGCGTTTGGCAATGCTATGACATCGTGTTTCGTGCCCCCCATTTTTCGGGCAACAGTGTCACCCAGCCTGCGCGCATAACCTTGATCCACAATGGCGTGCTGGTGCAGGACAACACCGCGCTGATCGGGGCTACGGTGCATGGCGAGGTGGCGCATTACGCGCCGCATGCGGCGGAACTGCCCCTGGCGCTGCAGGATCACGGCAATCCCGACAGCCATGTGTCGTTCCGCAATGTCTGGGTGCGGCGTCTCAACCCTGGTTAAACGGCTTGAGGCCCAGCTTGGTAAGACTGGCGTTCAAATGCGCCATCGCTTCCGGCGTGGGACCAGGATAGTCGGTGACCAGCGGCACATTGCCCAAATAGCCGATATCGGCCATGCCTTGGGGCAGGGTATAGAAGCCGGCCAGCATGAGCCCGCGCAGCCGCGCGAAAAATTGCGCTGGCCGCTCATAGCCCAGCGCTACCCTGTCGCGAAACGCGATGGCGTCGAATATTGCGCGGCGTTGCGCGTCGCTGGCCGCAACGAAATCTTGGCCAAAACGCCGTTCGCCTTCCTCGTCCAGCCAGGCCAGGCCCGGCAGGATCAAGGCTCGGTCCTGCTGCTGCGCCGGATAGGGCGCGCTGATCCATTCGTCGACGAATGCATCCAGCGGCAGCGTCTCGCCTGACGGCGACCCGGCATCGGCCGGCAGTATCAGTCCCGCGGATAGATGCAGGATTGCGCGCTGATGCGGATTGAAGGTCAGCGGCCATGGAACATCGGCGGCTTTCAGATCAGGGTCATGGCCATAGCCAGGCCCTGTCGCGGGCGGGACGGCCGCATCGCTCCAGGCCGCGGGTCCGCTCTCCGCCGCCAGGCTTGCCTGTGGCGCAAACGCGCTTGCGGAGGCGGCAGCGATCCAGGCCAGGGTCTCGCGCCGCGAAATCTCGGTCATATCTCCCCCTTGCGCATGCGCGCCGCCAGATGATCCATGCTGCGCCAGGACAGCGCCAGGATCGTCAGGGTGGGGTTCTTATGGGCGTTGGAGGGGAACACGCCGCCATCGGCGATGACGAGATTGGGAATGTCCCACGATTTGCCGAAACCATCGGTGACGGAGTCGCCTGCGTTCGTCCCCATTCGCGTCGTGCCCACTTCATGGATGATCTCGCCGCCGCTTTGGATCGCCTGCTCGGGCGGAACGTCGGGCGTCAAAACCCTGCCGCCCATGCGCTCGATGATCTGTCTTGCCGTTTTCACGCCATGCGCGATCTGGCGATATTCGTGATCCGACCATTTCCAGTGGAAGCGCAACACGGGAAGGCCGTATTTGTCCTTGGCGTCGGGATCGAGCTCGCAATAGGAATCCGCGTTGGGCACCATCTCGCCACGCACGCTGAACGAAACCTGCGCCCCGTAATAGCGCCGCGCGTCTTCTTTCAGCGACAAGCCATAGCCGTCTTCGGCACCGGCCAGACCGAAGCGCGCACCCGGCATCTCGAAGCGGCCACCGATCTCGTAATGATAGGCGCGCGGGAAATCGAGCTTGCCTGCCGCCTGTTCCTTGTAGAGCCAGAATGGGATGTAGAGATGGGCGTTGTCCTTGCCGTCTTCATTGTAGCGCGGACGGCCTTCCAGCGCCGGGATGTGCCCGAAGATGTCGGTGCCGGTGGAGTCCATGAGGCTTCGACCAATCTGCCCGCTGGAATTGGCCAGGCCGTGCGGGGACTGCGCGGTGTGGGAGTTGAAAAGAATTCGTGCGCTTTCGCAGGCGCTGGCCGCCAGCACCACCACACGCGCCGCCACGAAATGAGTCGCGCCGCTCTTTCGGTCGATATATTCCACCCCTTTTGCGTGGCCGCGCGCATCCGTCAGCACCCGCGCCACCATCGCGTCGGTGATGATGCGCAGCTTGCCTGTGCCCATCGCCATGGGTAGCAACGAGGTGGTCGTCTGGAAGGCGGCGCCGATCGCACAGCCGCGTCCGCAGGGCGTCGCATAGAAACAGGCCTGGCGCGGCGCGTGGGCGTCCTCGATGGGGCGCGTCAGGATGGCGTAACGCGAAGGCACGCAGGGAACACCGAGGTCCGCGGCGGCCGCTTGAATCATCAACTCCGGCACGCGGGGCTTGGATGGCGGCTGCAGCACGCCGGGCGAGGAATCGGGATGGTTCTCCAGCCCGCTATTGGCGCCGGAGACGCCGATCAGTTTTTCCGTGCGGTCGTAATAGGGCGCGATATCTTCATAGGAAATCGGCCAGTCCGCCCCCAACCCGTCGCGGCTCTTGCCTTTGAAGTCATACGGGCCGAAGCGGGGCACATGCCGGCCCCAATGGTTGGTGCGGCCGCCCAGCATGCGCGACCGCCACCAGCGAAAAATTGTGCCCGGTGCGTTAATATAAGGCTCGCCGGGCATGTCCCAGCCGCCGCCCGCGGTCGCGTCATAATAGCCGAAGCTCTTGTCCGGCGTGGCGCTGGCGCGCAAGGGCGCCTGGTGATTCCATTTGAGCATCGCCGATTCTGCCACCGGGTCGTAGGTGCGCCCGGCTTCCAGCACCAGCGTCTTGATTCCGGCCCTGGTCAGGGCATAGGCCGCCATGCCGCCGCCCGCGCCCGACCCCACGACCACAACATCTGGCTCGAAGCGCGGCGAAGCTTTGTGCTGGGTCATGCCGGGAAGTCCAATTCCGTAAGAACAGCTGTTTCTATCCCACTTTGCCTGTGGTGCAAAATTGGCTGATGCGTCGGCATTGATAATCGCCTGGAAGATGGGTTGAAATGAAAAGCCCAATCGTGGCGGGACGAGCCCATGAAGATCACCAAGATTGAAACCATCCGGATCGGCGAGTTCGCCAATATCTGTTGGGTGCGGGTGCACACAGATGCGGGTCCTGTCGGATTGGGCGAGACTTTCTTCGGCGCTCGGGCCGTCGAGAGTTATGTGCACGAGACCGCCGCGCCATTGTTGCTGGGCCAGGATCCGCTCGCCATCGACAAGCTCTCCAAGGCGCTGACCGTTTATGTGGGCTTCGCCTCGACCGGGGTCGAGATGCGGGGGAATTCGGCGATCGATATTGCGCTGTGGGATTTGTTCGGCAAGGTCACGGGGCAGCCGATCGCACAATTGCTGGGTGGGTTCAGCCGGCCGTCGATCCGCACTTACAACACTTGCGCGGGCACCGGCTATATGCGCGAAGGCGGCCAGACCATGGCCAATTATGGTTTGCAGCAGCCCCGCAAGCAATATGCCGATCTGGACGCGTTCCTTCATCGCGCGGACGATCTGGCGGAAGAGTTGTTGGCCGAAGGCATCACTGCCATGAAAATCTGGCCCTTCGATGCAGCCGCGGAAAAGAGCGGCGGGCTTTATATCAGCGCGAGCGATCTCAAGGCGGCGCTGTCGCCGTTCGAGAAGATCCGCAAGCGTGTCGGCGACAAGATGGACGTCATGGTGGAATTCCACTCGATGTGGCAGCTCCTGCCGGCGATCGAGATCGCCCGCGCCTTGGCGCCATACAACACATTCTGGCACGAAGATCCGATCAAGATGGATTCGCTGGGCGATCTCAAACGCTACAGCGAAAGCTCAGTCGCGCCTTTGTGCGCCTCCGAAACCCTGGCGACGCGTTGGCGCTTCCGCGATCTGCTGGAGACGGGCGCCGCTGGCGTGGTGATGCTGGATCTGTCCTGGTGCGGCGGACTGTCGGAAGCCAGAAAGATCGCGGCGATGGCGGAGGCCTGGCATCTGCCCATCGCGCCGCATGACTGCACGGGCCCCGTTGTGCTCGCCGCCTCGACGCACCTGTCGTTGAATGCACCCAATGCGCTGATCCAGGAAAGCGTGCGCGCTTTCTACCGGACCTGGTATGGCGAGCTTGTCACCGGTCTTCCGCCAGTCAAGGACGGTATGATTTCGGTACCGCCAGGGCCGGGATTAGGCCTGGAATTGCGGACCGACCTCGACACGCGTTTCTCGATCACCCGGCAAGTGAGCGAAGTCAGCTAGCGAGCGATTCATGTCTCAGCTTTCGGGTCGGCGAGTGTTATTGACCGGCGCATTGGGCACCTTGGGAATGGCGCAAGCGAGCGCCTTTGCGGAGGCGGGAGCCGCGTTGGTGCTGCTCGATCGGCCGGAGCATGCGGAGAGGGGCCGGCAGGTTGCAGCGGGCCTGAAAGACGCGCGTTATCTTGGGCTTGATCTCAATGACCTGCCGTCTGTCGAAACATCTGTGCGGTCGCTTGCCGCTGAACATGGGTTCGACATCTTGATCAACAATGCCGCCTTGATCATCAACAAGCCTTTCGAGGAATTCTCCATCAGCGAGTATGAGGATCAGATTCGCGTGAATTCATCGGCGGCGTTTGTGCTGGCGAGAGCCGTAGCACCTGAGATGAAAGCGAAGGGCTATGGCAAGATCATCAATTTCTGTTCGATCACGCTCAACGGGCGTTGGGATGGCTATGTTCCCTATGTCGCGTCGAAAGGCGCCATGCTGGGTCTCACCAAATCGCTGGCGCGGGAATTGGGCCCGCACGGGATCAGAGTGAACGCGGTTTCGCCCGGCGCGGTCGTTTCGGACGCGGAGGCGCGGGTCTTCGGCGATCGGCTACAGGCTTATAATGACTGGGTCATCGAGAATCAGTGCCTCAAAGAGCGCATCCTGCCCGAGGCCGTATCGGATCTGGTGCTGTTTCTGGCTTCACCGGCCTCCGACATGATCACCGGCCAGAATGTCGGCGTGGATGGCGGCTGGTAGCTGAATGGACCACAAAGCGGGCGCGATGCTATATCGTGGCCTTGGCCAATTCACACCGGAGTGGGCGCGATGCGTTTTCTGGCTGTCTTATCCCTGAGTCTTTGCGTTTCGTCTGCGGCTGCATTTGGCCAAGGACAGGCCGTTCCCATGGCGCCGCCCATGGGCTGGAACAGTTGGAATCATTTTGCCGGCCATGTCACCGACGCCGATGTCCGCGCCACCGCCGATATGCTGGTTTCGACCGGGATGCGCGATGCCGGTTATGTCTATGTCAATATCGACGACACCTGGCAGGGCAAGCGCGACGCCAACGGCGTTCTTCATCCCAATGAGCGTTTTCCCGACATGAAAGCGCTGGGCGATTATATTCATTCCAAGGGTTTGAAATTCGGCATCTATTCTTCGCCCGGCCCCAAGACTTGCGCCGGTTATGAGGGCAGCCTCGGTCATGAAGTCGAGGACGCCAAACTATACGCCAGCTGGGGCGTCGATTTTCTGAAATACGATCTCTGCTCCTTCCAGGATGGCATGCTCAAGGCCGCTAAAGAGCATCCGGAGAACCCGAACATCAAGAAAGACATGATGATCGCCGCTTATCGCAAGATGGGCGACGCGCTCAAAGCCACGGGCCGGCCAATTTTCTACAGTCTTTGCGAATATGGCTTGGATCAGCCTTGGAAATGGGGACCCGAGGTGGGCGCGCAGATGTGGCGCACAACGGACGATATCGACGATTCCTATGGGCGCATGATCGCCATCGGTTTCAGCCAATCGGGCCTGTCGAAATATGCCGGTGGCGGTCACTGGAACGACCCGGACATGTTGGAAGTCGGCAACGGCAAAATGACCGAGGACGAATACAAGACCCATATGAGTCTTTGGGTGTTGTTGTCAGCGCCGCTCCTGGCCGGCAACGATCTGAGCAAGATGCGTGAGTCCGACAAGAAGATCTTGATGAACAAGGAAGCCATCGCCGTCGATCAGGACCGGCTGGGCAAACAGGGCGAGCGGCTTTATCAGTCGGGCGATCTCGATGTCTGGACTAAGCCTCTCAGCGACGGCCGCGTCGCGGTCGGCCTGTTCAATCGTAGCTGGTCGGTGCGCGATGTTTCCGTCGATCTGGCCGAAATCGGTTTCCGCGACGGCGCCAATGTGCATGATGTGTGGAAGTATAAGGATCTGGGCCATCGCGCGGGCATCGTTACCGACACGCTACCCAAGCATGGCGCCGCCTTGCTGATCGTCAGCCGGTAATCGGGATCGTTTCCAAGAACAGCAGAGGGTGCAGCGCCATGAAGTATTTCGCACTGATCCTTGGTCTTAGCCTGGTACCCGCGCTTGCCGTCGCGCAATCGCCGCGCCCTGAGGACACGGAGATCTATTCTCCCGTGCCGGTCGTGGTGACGCCAGGTGATGCCGCCACCGCCTCTGCGCCCTCAGACGCCATTATTCTCTTCGACGGCCGTAATCTCGACCAATGGGTGAACACCCGCGACAAGGCGCCGGCCAGCTGGACGGTGGAAGGTGGCGCGATAACGGTGAACAAGGCTACCGGAAACATAGAAACCAAACAAAAATTCAAGAATTATCAGCTGCATCTGGAATGGAAAGTGCCCGCCGATATTTCCGGTTCGGGGCAGGCGCGGGGCAACAGCGGGCTTTTCCTGGCGTCAACCGGCCCGGACGACGCTGGTTATGAGCTGCAGATTCTCGACAGCTATCAGAACACCACTTATGTCAACGGCCAGGCCGCCAGCATCTACAAACAATCGCCGCCGCTGGTGAACGCCGCTCGCAAGCCGGGCCAGTGGCAGTCCTATGATGTTGTCTGGACCGCGCCGACCTTCAAACCCGACGGATCCCTGAACAGCCCGGCCCGGGTCACGGCCTTTCACAATGGCGTGTTGGTGCAGAACGACTTCGTGCTGAAGGGCGAGACGCTTTATATCGGCCAGCCTTTCTACAAGGCCTTTGACGATGCGCCGATCAAGCTGCAGGGCCATTCCGATCCCAGCAAGCCGATCAGCTTCCGCAATATCTGGGTCCGGCCGCTGCCATGACTCAGACGATCTCGGGTTTGGCCTCGGAGATTTTGATTTCGATTTGCCGGCTCCCAAGCACCGGATGATGCGCGGTCAGGCGAACCGCGCCTGTCTGTTCCCTGGCGCGAATCCAGATGGCGCCAGTGCCGCCGACAAGAGCAAAGGGATTGTCTCCAATGATCTCGGCGGGACCTTCGATCTCGAAGCGGATGACCCCATCGGCGAAGGGACGGATGGCGTCGAATTCGTCGGTGACCCGAAAGACCACCCGCGTCGTGTCCGCGCCGTCAGCGGCCAGGACCAAATCGTCCGGAACGAGCGCAAATTTTCGGTCCACGCCGCTGCCGCTATAGTTCCTGGTGATCACCTTCTTGCCGCTGATATAGCCTTCGATGCGCAGATCGCCCCAATGATTGATGTCCTGCTCCATTTCCAACACAAAAGGCGCATAGCGCAGATGGGGAAACTGAACCCGGTCGGGATCGGCTTCCGCGACCAGCTTCTCGCCCACATAGAATTTGAGATGGTCGCAATTGGAGCAGACGACGGCTTTCGAGAATCCGATCGACTGATCTCCGATGGCCCAATGAAAGGCAGGCTCCAGAACGATTTCTTCGGCGGGATCGCATTGCGACTTGTAGAAGCCGGCCGCCGGTTTGGGCTCGCGGAAAATATCGGTGACGCCGTGATAACAGATGCGGTCCCCAGAGCCGAAATTGCCATGGGTGTTGTAATCGAAGGCGCACCAGCCGATGCCGCCCGCATATTGCGGGTTCGAGGCCAGTTGATCATGGATGCGCGCGTGCCGGAGCGTGTGTTCCACCAGCCTCTCGACATTGTCGATGGTCTTGGTGGGGAAGGTGTGACCGACAAATTCGGTATTCAGATAGAACGGATGGTTCGGCGGCTTCAAGGGAAAACCGAAATCGTTCATGGTGAAGACGTCTTCCAGGAATTCCGATTCTTGGAAATAGCGTATGCCGCCGGTCTGGCGTGACGGATCGAGCGCATGCGCCTGGGCATTGGTGCGGACATAGAAGTCGTGATTATCGCGCGACTCGTTGATGCGAACGCCCCAAAGGATGATGGATGGGTGGTTCCAGTCGCGGCGGATCATGCGGCGCACATTGTCGAGCGAGATGTCCTGCCATGCTGTGTCGCCGATATGCTGCCAGCCGGGAATTTCCTCCAGCACAAGCAGCCCGATCTCATCGCAGGCGTCCAGGAAATGGCGCGACTGGGCATAGTGCGAGGTTCGCACAATGTTGCATTTCAGCTTATCCCGGAGCAGCTGCGCGTCGCGCCGCTGCACCCGCGCCGGCATGGCCTGGCCGACAAAGGGGAAGGTTTGGTGGCGATCGAGCCCGCGAAGTTTGACGATCTTTCCATTCAGCTCGAAGCCATGATCGGTGAAGAGCGCCTGGCGAAAACCAATCTTGCGGTTGTCTTCGTCGATGACCTGATCCCGCTGCAGCAATTTGACTTGAACGGTATAGAGGCTTGGACGGGACAGGTCCCAGAGTTCAGCCGCGCCAAAGCCCGCCAATGTTACGATCTGCGTGACGGGTTCGGCCCGCGCAGGGGACGCATCCAGGCGCTTGGTCGCGCGCGCCACGACCGTATTCCCTTTATGCAACGCAACCTCGAGCGTCAGTGGCTCTGGGGCTGCTTCTAGATGCTGGACGAAGCAGCTGACGTCCACCGAGGGATGATCGGTAAGGACATCCTTTGGATTGGCGAAGATATTTTCCAGGAAACTGGACGACACGACGCGCAGCGATACTTCGCGATAGATGCCGCCGAAGGTGAGGTAGTCGATGCGATCGCCGAAGGGCGGAATATCCGCGCGTTCGGTGGAATCGACATCGACGACTAGATTATTCTCGCCGTCCCAATTGATATGCCGCGTTAGGTCGAAGGAAAATGGCGTGAAGCCACCCTTGTACTCGCCCAGCCTCACACCGTTGATCCAGACGGTGGATGCCGTCATCACGCCTTCGAAATCGACAAAGACATGGCGCCCGCGCAGCGATGCGGGCAATTTGAAGCGGCGGCGATAGACGGAGGCGAAAGCAAAGCTTTTCTCGTCGAAACTGTGCCAGGGGAGTTTGATATTCGTGTGAGGGATAACGGCACGCTCGAAGCCCGAATCGTCGAAATGCGGGTCATGTGCCGCTTCGCTGGGTGCGCGGCTAAATCGCCAGTTGCGGTTGATGGGAAAGGTGATCCGGCCTGTCCCGGCGGCGGCGGCTTCTTCTTCTCCGAAGGCCGGAGAAGCCATCGCCGCGCCGGCGATCAAGCCGCCCGTGGTCTTGATGAAATCCCTTCTGTCCACATACTCCTCCGCCCACGCCGCTGTTCTTCAATATCATTGACAAAGCATGGACGCGAGGGCTGAGAATTCGCAAGCGCGGCGCTCAAGAAATTGAACGTTGGAAGGGGATGCAATGGACACTTCATGGACGAGGCGGGCGGTCCTGGGTGGCGCGGGCTATGCGGCGTCGCTTGCATTTCCCTTGCGGGGGCGGGCGGCTGCCTCAAACCCTCCGCCGCTCAGCGGACGTTTTCTGACTCACATATCGGTCGTGCGCGTGAATCAGATCGAAGCCACGCCCGTCCGATCCATCGGCCAGGACGAGGCGGCAGATAATCGCCCTGAGCGTATTCGCGCGCGACGCGAAGCCTTTGGGCGTGGCTGCCCGGATGGCAGCATGACCTGGGCAGTCAGCTGGCGTGCGCTGCACGATGACCGGGAAGAGTATAAAGAGGCGCGCAGGCTGCTGGCCGGATATCACGACAAATATGGCGACGAAGTCACGTTCATTCCCGGGGGTTATTTCGCGCCCATGTACGACACGCGCGAAGCCAACAGACGGACTATTCATGACGGGCTGCGAGCGGTCTCGCAGATGGTGGGCGGCGGCTATCGCCCGCAATCGCTGGTGGCGGGATTCCTGGATGCCGAAAATCAGCGCGTGCTTGCCGGCGATGAAGGCATTCACGTGTGCCAGGGCCAGATCTGGAGCCAGCACGGCATCGACAATGGCGACGGCGATGGCGGCATCTGCTATCCCTACTATCCCAGCCGCGAGCATTATCTCAAACCCGCCCAAGGCCCGGCGGACTTCATCGATTGCGTGTGCCTGGATGGCTGGACGTGCGATTTTCTGACCGCCAGGCGCGACGGATTCCAGGGCGGCTTCAACAGCAGGCTGGGCGTGGGTCCGATCGAGACGGTGGGGAATCTGGGCGCCGCGGCGGGTCACAAGGAGATGATGGCCACCACCGCCCTGCATTTCGACACCGGCCAAGCCTTGAATGGATTCGGCTTTGTGACCGGCATCTGGGAAATTTCAATTGGACACGACGAGGACTTGACATGGTGGCTCCAGGCTGTGAAGGAACGCTGGCCGGACACGCGCGTGATGACGGAAGGTGCGTTTGGTCTGGAATGGCGGCGGCTCACACCCAACAACGACCGGCTGGATTACCGATTCGACGAAAAAGGCACGGGCGCTCCGGGATCGGAGCAGGAGCTGCAGATCAAATGGTTCATGAACCCGGCTTTCCGGCTGGGCCTGCTGCGAAATTGGCAGTCGGAAAGTCCGTGGATGGTGATCGACTTCACCCGTTATGATGTGCAGGCGCGGGAGCCCCAGGGGCTACAGCGGGAATGGAGCCTGATGAATGTGCTGAACCAGAAAGGCACGCGGCCTCAGGATCAGCCCGTACGGCTCAGCCAGCTCGGCGAAGACGCGCAAGCCCGCATTTTTGCGCGCTATCCGGAGCTCAGGAAAGACGCGTGACCGGCAGCGGCAAGACAAATCCCACATTTGATGTCTCTCTACCGCATGGTATTTTCCACTCCGCGGAGCAGTTGAGCGAAGCTGCCATGAAAGAATTTGCCATGCTCTCCAAGAGAGAATTCCTTGCAACCGCATCTGGCGCGGCGATCGGAGCCTTCATCCAGCCGGCGATGGCCCTGGAAAATTCGCCCGCAAAGCCGGTAGTGACAACCCGCGCCCCGCTGGCTTCTCCCCAATTTCATCAATTTCCATCCGGCGCGATCACACCGAAGGGCTGGCTCAAGTCTCAATTGCAGATTCAGGCAGCGGGTCTTGGCGGAAAGCTCGACGAGATTTGGCCAGATGTCGGACCGAACAGCGGCTGGTTGGGCGGCGCGGGCGAGAGCTGGGAGCGGGGCCCTTATTTCCTGGACGGCCTGTTGTCATTGGCATGGCAACTGGATGATGCGGTGTTGAAGGCGAAAGCGCAGCGTTTCATAGATTGGACGCTGAGCAGCCAGCAGCCCAATGGCATGTTCGGGCCGAAAAGCAATGACGATTGGTGGCCCCGGATCGTCATGCTCAAGGTGCTGACCCAATATTGCGAACTCACGGACGATCCAAGGGTCGTTCCGCTGATGACCGCTTACTTCAAGTATCAGCTTGAAGAGCTGCCCAAGCGCCCGCTGCGCGATTGGGGGAAATTCCGCTGGCAGGATCAGCTTCTGACGGTCATCTGGCTTTACAACCGGACCGGCGACGGCGCGTTACTGGATCTGATGAAGCTACTCAAGGCGCAAGGCTTTGACTGGCAGCGCCACTTTGCGGCCTTTCCGTTCAAAGACAAGACGAGCAAAGCGGCTTTGGATATCGACCATGCGCCGATCGGAGATTTGGCGCTGTCGGCCCATGGGGTGAACATCGCCCAATCGCTTAAGCAGCCGGCGCTCTGGTATCTGGTTTCCGGCGATCAAGCGGACAGAGACGCCGTCGGGTCACATCTGCGCACCCTCGATCAGTACCATGGCATGCCCACGGGGCTGTTTTCGGCGGACGAACATCTCGGTGGGCGCGATCCGTCCGCGGGCACCGAGCTTTGCACCGTCGTGGAGGAAATGTTCTCTCTGGAAGTAACGCTTGCCGTCACCGGGGATGTCAAATTCGCCGATCGGCTGGAAAAGATCGCCTTCAATGCGCTTCCGGCGACGTTGAGCGAGGACATGTGGTCGCATCAATATGACCAGCAACCGAATCAGATCGAATGCAGCCTTCATCAAAGACGCTGGACCTCGAATGGCCCAGAGTCGAACCTCTTCGGCTTGGATCCGAATTTCGGCTGCTGCACGGCCAATTTTCATCAAGGATGGCCGAAGCTAACATCGAGCCTTTGGCTGGCGTCGGCGGATGGCGGCGTGGCTGCGGCGATCTATGCGCCCAGCACGCTTGTGGCGGAATTGGGCGGCGCGCAAGCCACCATCCATCAAACCACGGATTATCCTTTTAGAAACAGCACGAAATTGACGGTGAAGCTTGCGGCGCCGGCGCAGTTTCCCCTCCATCTTCGCATTCCGCAATGGTCCGAGGGCGTAGCGATAAGGGTCAACGGATCCGACATCGAGGCGTCCCCTCCAGGCACCTTCACAAGAGTGGAGCGGGAATGGAAAAATGGTGACCAAATCGAACTCACTTTCAAGAACCCATTGACCGCCATGGATGGCGCTTATGGCTCCGTGACGGTCCAGCAGGGACCTCTTCTGTTCGCACTCCCGATAAAAGAGCGCTGGGAGAAGCTTCTTGACCGCGGGCAAGGCGCAGCGGACTGGGCGGTGCATCCGGAAAGTGGATGGAATTTCGCCTTGAAGCGGGATGCGGCCTTCGAGCGGATCGAAGGACCCATCACCATGCCGCCCTTTTCGCATGCCAATCGCGGACTGGCGGTGAAAGCGCCGGGAATCCAGATTGCGGACTGGAAGATCGCAGAGCAAAGCGCCGGACCCATTCCCCAACATCCTGTGGCATCCGGCGGGGCGACGTCTCTTCAACTGGTGCCATACGCCAGCGCGAAGCTCAGGATCACGGCCTTTCCCACGATAGCTTGAGCGGCCTATTTCGGTAGCGCCTTGACGCCGCTGATCGCGAAGGATGTTTCCGATTTGGCCGAAGCCTCCTGCGGCTGTGCGCCACCAACGCTCAGTATGTAAGTTCCGGCGAGAATGGCGCGATTGCCTTGCTCATCCACGCTCGAAAGCGCGCGTGGATCGATCTTCAACGCGACCTCCTTGCTGGCGCCCGGTGCCAGCGATACGCGCTGGAACGCCACAAGCGAATGGATCGGGCCGCCGGTCTGGGGTGTTTTAACATAGGCTTCCACCACTTCGTCGCCATCCATCTTGCCCATATTGCTGACGGTGACTGTCGCGGCGAGTGGCTCTCCGGCCGTCAAAGTCCCGGAAGATAGTTTTAACGGGCCATAGCGGAATTTTGTATAGCTCAGCCCATAACCGAAGCCCCAAAGCGGCTTTCCGCCAAAATAACGATAGGTTCTGCCTTTCATCGCATAATCGGTGAATGCCGGAACGCCGTTGAGAGAAGCGTAGAAAGTGACCGGCAAACGGCCGGCCGGATTGTTCAGTCCCGCCAGCGTGCGCGCGATCGCCGTGCCGCCATCGACGCCTGGATACCAGGCTTCCAGAATCGCGCCGGCATGTTCCTTGGCCCAATTCAGCGCCACGGCCGAGCCGGACTGAAGCACGACCACCAGCGGCTTGCCGGTGACTGCCAACGCTTTCAACAGATCGTCCTGGGGTCGCGGCAGGTCCAGCGAGGTGCGGTCGCCACCATTGAAGCCAGGGATTTTTATGCTCATCTCCTCGCCTTCAAGGGTGGGCGAGAGGCCCACAAACGCCACCACGACATCCGCGCTCTTGGCGCGCTCCACGGCTTCGTTGATCTGTGCCTTGGCAGGTGCAACCCATTTGAGCGTGACCCCACCACCGGCACGGTCGCCCATATGCGAATATTCGAAGACGAAAGCATGCGGCTTGGTATCGGTGAAATCGACGGCCAATTCGGGGACGATGGTACGAGCCATCGGGGGAGGCGTAGTGGACGAACCGCCGGTCGCGGCCGCAGTGTTCTTTGCGCGCAAGCTGCCTTCGGAAACCATCTTTCCGTCGATCAGGAGATGGTAATTCTCGGCGGGGGAATAAGGAAAACTGTCGCTGGATTCGATGCTGAAGACATAGTGGCCGGCAGCCGGAACGGTCAGCGTGCCCGACCAGCGCACCGAATAGTCCTGGGTTTCGATCTGGGGGTTGGGCCTGGCGTTTTCCCAATCGGCTTGTATCAACGGTTCGGTGGTGACGGCGACAGGTCGTCCGGCCCAGTTTGAGCTAGCAAAGAATTCGGTCTTGAGACCCTGGGCCAGGCCGAACACCGTGCGCGGAACCGGAACGGCAACGCCTTCCGCCAGCGTAGCGCCCTGCGCGTACAATATGGACTCGCTCTTGAACTGCTCCATCATGCCGTCGAGAGGCAGCACGGGCTCCTGTGGCGTACCCTCATAATTGCCGAGAATCGACGGCAGCAGGTCGGCCGTTGGTCCTATGACGGCGATCTTGCCCGTGCCGGGCTTCAGCGGCAGCACGCCCGAATTCTTGAGCAGGACGATGGACTCTTCGGCGGCTTTGAGCGCCGCTTGGCGGTGCGCCGGAGTTGCCGCGTCGGAGAACGCAATCGCGTCCAGCGGGCTGGAACCCGGCGGGTCGAAAAGACCAAGCTTCATGCGGGCGGTGTAAAGCCGCTCGGCCGCTTGGGTGACGAGGTCTTCCGAAACCAGACCCTGCTTGACGGCATTGGCGAGCGAATTGAAGCCCGGCGCCCAGATGCTGCAAGAGAGATCGGTGCCGGCCTGGAGTGAAAGCGCGGAAGCATGCTCGATGTCGGCCACCTTCTTGTGACCTTGGAAGACATCGGCGATGGCGCCGCAATCCGAGACGACAAAGCCGTCGAAACCCCACGCGTCGCGCAAATGATCCTTAAGCAGCAATTTGTTGGCACAGGCCGGCCAGCCGCCGATGGCGTTATAGGCGCACATCACGGACCCGGCGTGTCCTTCGGTCACGGTGGCGCGAAAGGCGGGCAGATAGGTCTCCTCAAGATCGCGCGCCGACGGTTCAACGTTAAAGCCGTGACGCAGCAACTCGGGCCCGGAATGCACGGCGAAGTGCTTGGCTGTGGCGATGGCGTGGGGGTGCGCGGGATCGGGGCCTTGCACGCCGGTCACGAAGGCGACGCCCATCCGCGCGGTCAGGAAAGGGTCTTCGCCATACGTCTCCTGGCCGCGGCCCCAACGGGGATCGCGGAAGATGTTGATGTTCGGCGACCAGAAGGTGAGACCGTAGAAGATGCGGTGATTACCCTCGCGCTGCGCCTGATTGTATTTGGCGCGGGCTTCGTCGGAGATGATGTCGCCCATCGTGTGCACGATTGCGGGATCCCAGGTGGCCGCCATGCCGATGGCCTGCGGAAAGACGGTCGCATAGCCGGCGCGCGCGACACCATGGAGAGCTTCGCCCCAGGTCTGATAATCGGGCACGCCGAGGCGCGGCACGGCAGTGGCCCAGTCCTCAAGCTGGTTGGCCTTTTCCTCAAGCGTCATGCGGCCGACAAGATCATGGGCGCGCTGCCCGGGCGGCAATTTGGTGTCGAGATAGTCGGGCGGTGGCGCGGCGGCGATCAGTATTGCGACCGATAAGGGAATGAGCCAGCGATGGGAGAGCATGAGCGAGCTTTCTTTCCGGCGATGAAGGCCGTCGATTATGTCCGATCAATCCGCAATGTCGCCAATTCCCATGCGCCAAGCGCGATTTCGCCCGGTAATGCGGCAAGCTGTTCTTCGGCTAGATTGCTTCGCCATGTCCGCCCGACAGCTCGTCCGGGCCAGGTCAAGGTCGCTTTCTGCGCGTCTGCCGAAGCGTTGAAAAGCCGCACGATCCACGCCTTGCCATCGTCGCTGGGCTTGAGCGTGAGCGCCAGGACGTCATTGGGTTGAAGGCGCAGGAGGGAAGCGGATTGTGCGTCGCTGCCAGATGCCGGCTGCAAGGGTTGGGAAAGGCCGATGGCAAACCGGTTCGCTGCGCCCGCATTGTGGCCCTTATGCAGGCGAAGGGCGTAGCGGAATTCGACAGGCCCTTCCTGATAGGCGCGGTAATTCGTGCCCCAATGATTGTTCATCACCCAGGAATAGAAACTTTGCGTCGGCTCGATGCGCTTGCGCCAAACGCTGGGATCGCGTTGGGAGCCGAGCATCGTGGCGCTGATGCCGCCGATCTCGACCAGCGGCGCATCCAAGCTGGCCCAGGTCACGCCATAATCCTTGTTGGACACGTCGATCCAACGCCCGACGGGCAGCCAGTTCTTGCAAGAGCCTGGAAGCTGGTCGGCCTCCGGGCGCATATTCCCGAGTGGCACGTCCATCGTCATTTCACCACCCGGAACGGAAAGCGGAAAAGCGAACTGAACGCTTTCCTTCGACCCCCTTTGCGCGAATGCGTCCGCCGGCCCGCCGACGCCGGGATGGGGATTGAGCGGCGCGCGCTCCTTGTCGACGATGTTGGTGATCTCCAGGTGATCGGCGCCGGCATCTAGGCGCAAGCGCTTGACCAATCGCTTGCAGCCTGGCGCGGAGGATTCGATCCTGATCGCGGTGACGAGGGGCCCCCGCTCTTCGACAATGATCGTGGCCGGTCCGCTTCGCTGGACCTGGCTCACATCACTCCCGGCGAGAAACAAATATTCGTTCAAGCCGTTTCCCTTCGCGCGGTCCACCAGATTTTGCGCGTTACCCCGCAGATTCAATTCGACAATGTTTCCGCTGGCGGAATCGATCTTCGCGCGCACCAAGCCATTGTCGAGCACGCCATCCTCTACGGTGACGGCTTGGCCCTGGCGGTGGGCTTCTTCCGCGGCGAGTGTGTAGGCCGCCGAACCGAAGGCTGGTACGTTCGTCACCAGCACCGCCAACTCTCCGGTCGAAAGGCGCTGAGACGGCACTGGCCTGCCGGCGTGATCGGTCACACGGTCGCTGGCAGCGGAGAGCTCCGGCGTCAGAGTGACGATTTCGGTTCTGTCCCAGGAAGTAGGATTGTATATCTGAATTGCTGAAGACTTTGCGGTGGGTACGCCAGAGTCAGCCGCGCTCTTTAGCAAATCTCGGGACGCCTTGTCCGCGTCGACGGCGAAGGCCTGTTTTACCGCCCACTGCTTCTTGGTGAAGTCATTTTCCGAATCCGATACGCTGCACCACGCCCCCCAAGTATGTTCTGAATAGAGCAGGACATCGCGCCAGGCCGCGTCATAGGCGGCGGGAGCATAGGCAGAAGACTTGATCGCAGAGAGCGCCCAGGCTGCGCTGAGGCGATCGGCGGCGCCCCGGTTCAACCCTGTCTCCAGCGCCGAAGACCCCGCGCCGTCTTCCCAATATGGCGTCAGGTCGCCGCGATATCGTGGGAGCTTTTTGCCATAGCGCTTCTCGAAAGCGGAAAACGCCGTCGATACGGATGAAATGAAAAACCGCGGCCATTCATATTTCTCGTTCCAGGCGCGCACAAATTCGCTGAGCTCCGGATCGGGTTCGGCATTGTCGCCATGACCGGACCAGCGCATGGAGGAAATGTCATAGGGATAGCGGACATCGTCCATGCGGTTCTGATAATCCGCGACGAAATCAGGCCCCAGCTTGTTGATGTGGGACAGGGCATAGCCTGTCCATGGTACCCAGAACAGCACTTTGTCCTTGCCGGAGGGTCCGATCCACCAGAATGGCCGGTCCTGCCAAGTCACCATGAAAGTGCCGATGCGGTCGAAATAGTTTGGCGCCGCCGAGAAATACCGGATGCCGGCTTGCGCAAAGGCGGCGACCGTGCCCCAGGTGAAACCGGGCACATCGCTCATCATGGCTGAGTTGACACGCACGCCGCATTGCTTGCCAAGCGCGGTGGAAAAGCGGAACAGCTGCAACAGCTCTTCCGGCCGGCACAACCCCGTCAGCTCATTGGCATAGGCGCCGTTGAGAGAAACCCATCCTTTGCGGACGGCTTCGAAAAACGCGGTCTTCTCCTCTTGCGAGCGGCGTTGCAGGAACAGATCCGCGCCCCATAGCACTTCGAGGTTCCACACGAACCTGGCGCCTTCGGGATAATCGGCTGTCTTGCGCGCCAACTCGATCCCCCGATTGATATTTTGCATCTGCTTTTCTTCGACATCCGCTTGCAGGTCGGTATAGCCAAGATCGTGATGCGAGTGCGGCAGAACGTAGATCAGCATCTTGCGGACCGGCTTTATCGTCACGGACTCCGATTGCTGTGCATCATTCATTTCGACGGAGACGGTCGCATGACGTGCGGCCGACGCAGGCTTAAGGTGAATGTCGAAAATATTTTGGCCGCTTTGGATCGTGCGCCGGTCGATCTCGGCGCCATCCAGCTTTGTGATCGCGATAGCCGCACCGCCACTGTTGGAGACCGAAATCTGCAGAGGCTGGGCAAAGCCGTTCTCGGTTCGCATCAAAGCGCGAATGGGTGTCGCAAGTCTGGGGCGGCCCGGATTTTCGGCCTGGCCATAAGCGATGTTCCATGGGGGTGTGACGCAAAGCGCGCTGCCCGCCGTCACCGTCAATCCCTTGAGCAGATCCCTGCGTTTCATCATGACCTCGAAATTCCGGCGCGCTTTCAACGGTTGAAATTGCGCACCGCTTCGCTTGCCGCTTCAAGCGAGAGACGGCGTGTTTCCGGCAGGTTGAAGAGCGTAAAAAGCAGTCCGGCAAGACTGACAATCGCATAGAGGAAGAATGTGAAGGCCGGACCGACGGCAGGACTGTCGTTCAGGATCGGGAAAGTCTGGGCGACGACATAGGCGCCGGCCCACACCGTGAATGCGACAAGCGCCATCGCCCGTCCCCGCACGGCATCCGCGAAGATTTCCGACGGCAAGAGCCAGGAGATCGGCCCCAACGCCATGGCGAAGGCGGCGATGAAAGCCAGGATCGAGACCAGCAGAAGCAGGTTTCCGCCCGGATGCAGGAACAGGAAGCCCACGATCCCCAGCGAGACGGTTTGGATGCCCAAGCCGATCAGCAGCAACTGGCGGCGGCCCGCCCGATCGATGAAGGCCGTGGCGACAAGCGTGAAAACCAGATTGACGAAGCCGACCAGCATCGTCGCCCAGAAGGCGTTGGAGATCCCGATCCCCGCGCTGGCAAAGATTCTGGTGGAATAATACATGATCGCGTTGATGCCGCTCAATTGCGATACGATCGCTATGACGATGGCTACCATAAGGGCCCGGCGATGCCTGGCGGCAAATAGCGGTTCGCCGTTGCTCGCGCTCCCCAGGTGATTGCTGGGCCGCCAGCGCGGGCTTTCTGTCGCGCCAAACAGCAATCCCACCAGAATTATGGCTGGAATGGCTTCCGAACCCAGCATCCAGCGCCAGCCGCTGGCGGTATTCCATGCGGCATCGCCGAACGACTGGATCAGGGCGTTGATGAACAATGTCAGGAAAATGCCGGTGACGATGCCCAGTTGAAAAAGCGTGCCAAGGCGCCCGCGCGACTCCGGGGGGGCAAATTCGCTGATGAAGACCGGACAAATCATCGAGCAAAGCCCGATGCTGAAACCGGCCGCGAAGCGGGCGATGACGAATTGGGGAAAATTGGCGACGACGGCCGACGCGATCCCGGAAACCAGAAACAGCCAGGCGCAGGCAAAAAGCGTGGGCCGGCGCCCGAACCGGTCCGCCAATTGACCCGCGATCAGCGCGCCGGGAATGCAACCCAGCAGGGCGCTGGCGACGGCCAACCCTTCCTTGGCCGGGCTGAGGGCGAAATGCAGGGCGAGATATTGCGTGGCCCCGTTTATGACGGCGGTGTCATAGCCGAAGAGCAGGCCCCCGACGCTTCCGATCAGCGCAACACGAACAAGGCCTTTGTTTTCCGTCGTCAACGCCTGTCCCCCCACACTCTATTAAGAAGCCGAGTCTCTCCTGATCATCCTGGGCGCGCCGGCTTCATCCACGATCGCGTAACGAAAATTGCGCGCAGCATAGACGCCATAATCATGACCGGCACGCGCCGGGTAAATCCCAATATAGCTCAGCGGCGTGTCACCGACATTGGCGGTGCGATGGCCGGTATGGCCAGGCACATAGACGGCGCAGCCGGGCTCCAGCGGTAGCATCCGGCTCTCTCCGGTCGCCTCATCCTCCAGAAGCATCACGCCGCTCCCGGAAAGGCCGATGTAAAGC
>DATNGI010000061.1:0-15069 GCA_035605955.1 Rhizomicrobium sp. | reverse complement strand
CCTGCCTGCCACCGACTTCCCCATGAAGGCGGGGCTGCCGGAGGCCGAGCCCAACTGGCTGAAGCGTTGGGCCGAAATCGACCTTTACGGCAAGATGCGGGACCGCGCCCGGGGCCGGCCTTTGTTCATCCTCCATGACGGGCCGATCTACGCCAATGGCGACATCCATTCCGGCACCGGCCTCAATCACATCCTGAAGGATTTCGTGGTCCGCAGTCAGGGCATGCTGGGCAAGGATGCGCCCTATGTCCCGGGCTGGGACTGCCATGGCCTGCCCATCGAATGGAAGGTGGAGGAGCAGTATCGCGCCGAAGGCAAATCGAAAGAGGACGTGCCCACCGAACAGCTGCGTCGCGACTGCCGGGTCTTTGCCAGCCACTGGCTGAAGGTGCAGCGCGAGCAGATCCAGCGCCTGGGCCAGATCGGCGATTTCGAGCGGCCCTACACCACCATGAATTTCCGCGCCGAGGCGGTGATCGCGCGCGAGGCCATGAAGTTCGTGGAGAACGGACTTCTCTATCGCGGCTTTCGTCCGGTGATGTGGTCGCCGGTGGAGAAGACGGCGCTGGCCGATGCCGAGATCGAGTATCACGACAAGTCATCGCCCCAGATCTATGTGAAATTTCCCATCGTCAAAGGCGGGCTGGATGGCGCCTTTGTGGTGATCTGGACCACCACGCCTTGGACCATTCCGGGCAACCGCGCCATCGCCTTCTCGCCGGAGATCTCCTACGGCGTTTATCAGATCGCCGACGCGGCCGACGGCTCATTGGCGCGCGCTGGCGAGCAGATCGTGCTGGCCGATCTTCTGGCGGAAGAGGTGGCCAAGCAGGCCAAGATGATGGTCTCCCGCGTGCGCACGGTGGAACAGGCCGAGCTTGCCGCCACGATCTGCGCCCATCCGTTCCGCAGTCTGGGCTATGGCTATGACGTGCCGCTTCTGGCCGGCGGGCATGTCACCGCCGAGGCTGGCACCGGTTTCGTTCATACCGCGCCAGGGCATGGCGAGGACGATTTCGAACTCATCGCTTCGACCTATCCCGGCTATGCGGCAAACAATCCCGACGCCTTCAGCCTGGTCGAACCGGACGGCTCCTACGCGCCGCATGTGCCCCATTTCGCGGGCAAGAAAATCTTGACGGCAGAAGGCAAAGATGGCGACGCCAATGGCGCGGTGATCAAGACCTTGATCGAGAAGGGCAAGCTTCTCGCCAAGGGCAATCTGCGCCATTCCTATCCGCATAGTTGGCGCTCCAAGGCGCCGGTCATTTTCCGCGCCACGCCGCAATGGTTCGTTGCCATCGACAAGCCCTTTGTCACGCAAGCGGGCATGAAGGGCAAAACGCTGCGCCAATTGGCGATGACAGCGATCGCCGATACGGAATGGTATCCGCCGCGCGGCCAGAATCGCATCGGCGCCATGGTCGAAACCCGTCCCGACTGGGTGCTGTCGCGCCAACGCGCCTGGGGCGTGCCGCTGGCGATTTTCGTTGAGAAAAAGACCGGTCAGGTGCTGAACGATCCGGCCGTGTTCAATCGCATCGAAGAAGCCTTCACGGCCGAAGGCGCGGATGCCTGGTTCACCTGGGAGCCCGGCCGCTTCCTGGGCGAGGACCGCAATCCCGACGATTACGAGCAAGTGAAGGACATTCTCGACGTCTGGTTCGATTCCGGCTCGACCCATGTCTTTACAGTCGAAGCTCCCATCGATCCGCATTGGCCCAAGGCGGATCAGGCCGATCTCTATCTGGAAGGCTCCGACCAGCATCGCGGCTGGTTCCAGTCATCCTTGCTTGAGTCTGTCGGCACGCGCGGGCGCGCGCCGTACAAGGGCGTGCTCACGCATGGCTTTGTGCTGGACGACCAGGGCCGCAAAATGTCCAAGTCGCTGGGCAATACGCTGGCACCGCAGGTAATCGCGGAGAAGAACGGCGCGGAAATTCTGCGCCTGTGGGCCGCGTCCTCGGACTTCACGGAAGATCTGCGCATCGGCCAGGACATTCTCAAGGCCAATGTCGAGGCCTATCGCCGGTTGCGCAACACCATCCGTTTCCTGCTCGCCAATCTTGCCGGCTTCGACGAGAAGGAGCGCATCGACGTCGCCGAGATGCCGGAATTGGAGCGTTTCATGCTGGCCAGGCTGGCAGAGCTGGATGCGCAAGTGCGCGAAGGCTATAGCGGATTCGATTTCAACCGCGTCGCCGCCACCCTGTTCAATTTCTGCACCAACGAACTCTCCGCCTTCTACTTCGATATCCGCAAGGATGTGCTCTATTGCGATGCCGCCGCGGCCACGCGTCGCCGCGCCACGCGCACAGTGATGGACGAGATCTTCCGCCGGGTTGTGACCTGGTTCGCGCCGATACTCTGCTTCACCATGGAAGAGGCCTGGCTGTTGCGCTTTCCCAAGGCCGAGAGCGTGCATCTGGAAGTCTTCTTCGATGTCCCCGCGGCGTGGAAAAATCCCGCTTTGATCGAGAAATGGAAACGCATCCGCGATCTAAGGCGGGTTGTCACCGGGGCGCTGGAACTGGAGCGCGCCGCCAAGAAGATCGGCTCCAGCCTGGAAGCGGCGCCTTCCATCTATATCGCGGACAAGAGCGACGCCGCTTTGCTGCGCTCCATTCCCTTCGACGAAGTGGCGATCACCTCCGGTATCGGCATCTTCGCGAGTGAAGCGCCGCCCGACGCTTTCTCGCTCGCCGATGTGAAGGGCGTGGCCGTTATCGCCAATTTATCGCCCGGCGAAAAATGCGAACGCTGCTGGCGCGTGCTGCCGGAGGTGGGTTCGCATCACGATCACCCCCATCTCTGCAATCGTTGCCATGATGCGGTCAGGGCATGAGTCGGGCCTTGCCGCGCGAATGGGGTCTGGTCGCCGCCGCCCTGGCGCTGTTTGCGGACCAGGCTTCCAAATTCGGCCTGCTTTATGGCGCGGGCTTTCTGCACATGGCGCCGGGGCAATCGATTCCGGTCTTGCCGTTTTTTAATCTGGTGATGGTCTGGAACCCGGGCGTTTCCTACGGCCTGTTTGCGGCTTCCAGCGCTTTCGGTACGGCGGTTCTGGTCCTGGTTTCCTTGGCGGCGGTGGCCGGTCTGGGCTACTGGCTGTGGGGAATGACCAGCCTGTCCTTGGGCATCGGCGTGGGTTTGGTGATCGGCGGCGCCCTGGGGAACCTGGTTGACCGGCTGGTTTACCACCGGGTGGCCGATTTTTTCCACTTTTACGGCTTCGGCTATGACTGGTATGTCTTCAATGTCGCGGACATCGCCATAACCTTTGGGGCGATCGCGATCATCTATGAAGTGGTCAAGCCTCAGCCCGAGGCTTGAGAAGCGGAGCAGGCGGATGAAGGCCAGGCGGTTTTTCTCTTTCGCGGTTGTGGGGGTCAGCCTTGGGCTGCTTTCCGCCTGCGACTCGCTCAGGGAAGAGGCCGGCCTCACCAAGCAATCGCCGGACGAGTTTGCGGTCACCACCAAGGCGCCCTTGATCATCCCCCCCGACTATAATCTGCATCCGCCGTCGCCCGGCGCGGCCCCGCTCAACCAGACCGACCCTACCTCCTCGGCCGAGCTGGCGATGTTCAACAGCAGCGATCCCGCTACCGTGGCGGCGCAGATGAAGGGCAGCTACTCGCCGGGCGAAAAGATGCTGCTTGCCAATGCCGGGGTGCAGAACAGCGATCCCACCATCCGGGCGCAACTTCAGTCGGACGAAACGAACATGCAGGGCGCCGATCCGAGTTTCACCGACCGGATTCTGGGCAGCCCGGCCAAGGCGCCGCCCGCTGCTAAGGGCGCGACCGAAAAGAGCGGCGGCGGCTGGTTTGACTGGTTCTAGGCCAAAGCTCTTTTTGCTTTTGCTGGCGGCGGCCCTTTGCGGCCCGGCCGCGGCAGCGCCATCGGCGCCGCAGGCTTCCGCGCAGACGTTCCAGTTCGCGCTTCCCAACGGCATGCAGGTGCTGGTGATCCCCGATCACCGCGCCCCGGTGGTGACCCAGATGCTGTGGTTCAAAGTGGGCGCGGTGGACGATCCGCCGGGCATTTCGGGCCTCGCCCATTTTTTCGAGCATATGATGTTCCGCGGCACCAAGCAGGTGCCTGGCGATCTCTATGCCCAGACCATCGCCAAGAATGGCGGCGAGGACAATGCCTTCACCACCCATGACTATACGGCTTTCTATGAGCAGATCGCGGCCGACCGGCTGAAGCTGGCGATGGATCTGGAAGCCGACCGCATGGCCAATCTCGATCTTTCCGACAACAATGTCACCACCGAGCGCGATGTGGTGCTGGAAGAGCGCCGCATGCGGGTAGAGAACAATCCGCAAGCGCTTCTGGGCGAGCAGATGGAAGCGGCGCTGCACATGTCGCATCCTTACGGCACGCCGGTGCTGGGATGGGCCGAGGAAGTGCGCCATATCGACAAGCTGTCGGCCCAGGATTTCTACAAGCATCATTACGCGCCCAACAACGCCACCCTGATCGTGGCGGGCGATGTCACGCCCGAGCAGATCAGAACGATGGCGCAAGCCGCCTATGGCAAGCTGGCGTCGCGGCCGCTGCAGCCGCGCGCGGAGTTCGCGGAACCACCGCGGTTGACCGAAACACGCATGACTTTGGTGAGGCCCGACGTGCAGGTGCCGCTGATGGAACGCATCTATCGCGTGCCGTCCTATGCCCAAGCCTCGCCCGGCCAGGCGGAAAGTTTCGAAACCCTGGCGCAGATCATGGGAGGCGACCAGACCGCCATGCTCTATCGCGTACTGGTGGAAGAGAAGAAACTCGCCACCGATGCCGGCGCCTCTTATGACGGGTTTGCCCGCGACGCCGGTGAATTCTCCGTCTATGCCGTGCCGCGTGCCGGCGTCTCGCTGGAGACGTTGGAAAAGGCCGTGGACCAGGTGATGCAAGGCTTTACCGGCAGTGAAGCAAAGGCGGGTGACCTCGCCCGCGCCAAGACGCAGCTGGTGGCATCGGTCACTTATCGCCGCGACAGCCAATATGCGATGGCCTCAGCCTTCGGCCAGGCCTTGATGATCGGGCTGACGGTCGACGATGTGAATGAATGGCCGTCGCGCATCCGTGCCGTGGATGCCGCCGGCGTGCAGAAAGCGGCGCAGCGTCTCATCCGCCGCAATGCCGTCACCGCCTATCTCGTTCCAGGAGCGGCGAAATGAAGAAGTTCGCCGCTTTCTTCGTCCTGTTTCTTGCGATGCTGGCGCCCGTGCACGCCGCCGACATCAAGCCGCTCGATCTGGGCAAGGGCGTCGATGTTTGGTTCAGCGAGGATCATACCGTCCCGATCGTCGCCTTCAACATCACGTTTCCCGCCGGCTCGGCTTACGATCCCGCGGGCAAGGGGGGGCTGGCGTCTTTCACCGCCGCCTTGATCGACGAAGGCGCGGGCAACATGGATTCCCGTGCTTACCACGAGGCCTTGGCCGATCACGCCATTCAGCTGCGCGCCAGTGTCGAGCGCGACGACATGA
The DNA here is from genome assembly GCA_035605955.1 of Rhizomicrobium sp. Lineage (GTDB taxonomy): Bacteria > Pseudomonadota > Alphaproteobacteria > Micropepsales > Micropepsaceae > Rhizomicrobium. Next base: position 9,577 of record DATNGI010000061.1, on the reverse strand, counting down.
TCCTGTCGGTGGTCACCCTGAAGGACGATGCGCCGCTGGCCATGCATCTGGTGCAGATGGCGCTCACCCATCCGCGTTTCGACGCCGAGGCGGTGAACCGGGTTCGGGCGCAGATGATCCAAGGTATCCAGGAAGGCAATACGCGGCCAGGCACGGTGGCGCGGCGCGCCTTCTCCAAGGCTTTCTTTAACGGCCATCCTTACAGCCGACCCAGCGATGGCGAGGTGAGCACGATTTCCGCCATCACGGCGGAGGATCTACGCGCCTTTGCTCGCACCCATTGGGTCAAGGGCGGTCTCAAGATCGCGGTGGCGGGCGACATCACGGCCGAAGCGGCGCGGAAGCTTCTGGGCGAGACCTTCCAGCCTTTGTCCAGCATCACACCGCCGCCGCTGCCGAATATCGGACGGCTGGGCAATCCGGGCGTGCACGTCACGCCGCTGCCGGTGCCGCAACCGACCGTCATTTTCGGCCTGCCGGGCATCATGCGCGCCGATCCCGATTTCATTCCCGGCTATGTCGCCAATTACATTCTTGGCGGCGGCGGCTTTTCCTCGCGCCTCACCGATGAAGTGCGGGTCAAGCGCGGCCTCACTTATGGCATCTCCACGGCGCTCACCAGCTACCGCAAGGCCAGCGTCATGGTGGGCTCGGTGGCGACACGGGCGGATGCGGTGCGCCAGACCATCCAGGTGGTGAAGGACACGCTGGCGGATTTCGCTGCCAATGGCGCCACCCAGAACGAGTTGGACGACGCCAAAACCTTCCTGACCGGCTCCTTTCCGCTGGCTTTCGCCTCCAATGCCGGCATCGCCTCCCAGCTGGGCACCTTCCAGCGCCAGGGCCTGGATATCGGCTATGTCGCCAGGCGCAACGCGCTTATCCAGGCCGTCACCCTGGAGGATGTGAAGCGGGTCTCGAAACGCTTGTTCGATCCCGCGCGTTTGACGGTGGTGGTGGCGGGGACGCCGGTGGAAGGCAAGTCCGTGCCGCAAAATCCCAAACCGCCGGTCCGGCCCACGCCGCCGCCTGTGGTTCCGCCCCAAGGGTCCGCTGCCGCGCCCAACGCGGCTCAGACCCCGCCTGCCCAGGTCACGACGCCAAGCCAGGCAGGTGCCGCCAAGCCGACGACCAAGCCTGAGGCGAAGCCGGAACCCCGGCCCTGAACGCATCTGTTGACCGGGTGAGAGCAGGGCCGTTTCCTTGAAACCCTTCTGCTAGAGTGTGTCCTATGCCCGAATCGAAGAAATCCCCGCTGCAAGTCTCGCTTGAACTCGCTCTGTCCGGGAAAGGCGCGATCCCCGACGCCGACTATAAAAGGGCTCTAACAGCCGCCAAGGACGCGCTGGACTGGCTGCGCGGCCAGGAGGGCAAGCTGGAGCTTTTGGGTGTGCCCTTCCGCACCGATGATGTGAAGGCAGCGGCGAAAGCGGCCGCCGGCATCAAGGACATGAAGACCGTGGCGGTTTTGGGCATCGGCGGCTCGTCGCTGGGCGGCCAGGCGCTCACCGCGCTGCGCAAGCGCGCGACCCCCTATGTCGAATTCCACGACAATCCCGACCCTTTCTCCTGGTCGGCGGCGCTGAAGCGCTTCGATCTCAAAAAGACGCATTTCGTGGCAATCTCGAAATCCGGCGGCACCGCCGAGACCTTGATGCAGGTGCTGACGGCGGCCGAGGCGCTGGAGAAAGCCGGTGCCAAATCGCTGAAAAAGCATTTCACCATCATCACCGAGCCGCACAAAAGTGCGCTGGCCGATTTTGCCGACAGTATCGGCGCGGCGCGGCTGGATCACCCGACCGGCGTGGGCGGGCGTTATTCGGTGTTGACCATGGTGGGTGTGCTGCCCGCGATCTTGATGGGACTGGACGTGAAGAAGCTGCGTGCGGGCGCGGCCAGCGTGTTGGGTGAAACTCTGGCTGCGAAGGATGCCGGCAACGCGCCTGTCGCGATGGGCGCGGCGCTGCACCAGGCGCTGGCGGCGGAAGGCAAGCTCGCCACCACCATCCTCTGGCCTTACGCCGACAAGCTGCAGGTGTTCGGTGGTTGGTGGCGGCAGCTCTGGGCGGAAAGCCTGGGCAAGGACGGCAAGGGTTCGACCCCGGTGTCGGTGCTGGGGCCGGTGGATCAGCACAGCCAATTGCAACTGTTCCGCGACGGGCCCGGCAATGCGCTGTTCACGCTGGTGAGCGTGGACACCAAGGGGAAAGGCCCCGCCGCGCCGCGCGCCCGGGCCAAGCAGCTGGGGCTCGACTACCTCGCCGGCAAAAAGCTGGGCGATCTGGTGGACGCCGAAGCCCGCGCCACGGCCCAGACCCTGTCCAAGAACGGCCGCCCCGTGCGCCAGATCCATCTCGCCAAGGTGGATGAGTTCGAGATGGGCGCGCTGATGATGCATTTCATGCTGGAGACAATTTTGATGGGACGGTTGATGGGTGTCGATCCGTTTGACCAGCCCGGTGTGGAAGAAGGCAAAGTGCTGGCGCGTCAATATTTGAAAGAAGGCTAGTCGATGTGTTGAAGCAACCTCAGGCCCGCCGCCCCCGCGCGCGCGTTAGCGCGCTGGCGGGGGAGGTGCCTGTAGCAGCGCTTATTGCGCGCGGGCGTAAGCCGGCGCGCAAAAGTAAGCTGCGTAGGGTGGAGGGGGCATGCCGATAAGACGTCTTTCAGAAGGCACGATCAACCGCATCGCCGCCGGCGAAGTGGTGGAGCGTCCGGCCGCGGCGGTGAAGGAATTGGTGGAGAATGCCCTCGACGCCGGCGCCAGCCGCATCGATGTCGCCACCGCCAATGGCGGCGCCGATCTGATCCTGGTGGAAGACGACGGCAGCGGCATGACCGCGGACGAGTTGCACCTCGCCATCGAGCGTCACGCCACTTCCAAACTGCCGGAGCGCGACGGCGAGGACGATCTCTCGCACATCGAGACTCTGGGTTTTCGCGGCGAGGCGTTGCCGTCCATTGGCGCGGTGGCGCGGCTTTCCATCGCCAGCCGTACACGTAACAGCGATGCGTTCGAGATACAGGTGGAAGGTGGTGCTATCAGTGGTCCGCGCCCAACCGCGTTCCGTGCACCTGGCCAGCATGGCACGCGGGTGGAAGTGCGGGAGCTGTTCTACGCCACCCCGGCTCGGCTCAAATTCTTGAAAAGCGCGCGTTCGGAGGATCTGGCCACCCTCGACATCGTCAAGCGGCTGGCGATGGCGCGCCCCGACGTCGCCTTCACGCTCACCATGGACGGCCGCCGCGCACTGGATCTGGAAGCGGGACGCGACCTGCTGGAAAGTCGGCTGACGCGGCTGGCTCGCATTATGGGGCGCGACTTCCATGACAATGCCGTCGCGGTGAACGCCTTGCGCGAAGCCGTGCGGCTGACCGGCTATGCAGGGCTTCCCACCTACAATCGCGCCAACGCCCAGATGCAGTTCCTGTTCGTCAATGGCCGGCCGGTGCGCGACAAGCTTCTGATCGGTGCGGTGCGCGGGGCTTATGCCGATTTCCTGGCGCGCGACCGCCATCCCGCGCTGGCGCTGTTTCTGGAATGCGATCCCGCTTTCGTGGATGTGAATGTCCATCCCGCCAAGACGGAAGTGCGTTTCCGCGATGCCGGGCTGGTGCGCGGGTTGATCGTGGGCGCTTTGAAAATGACTCTAGCACAAGCTGGTCATCGCGCTTCGACCACCGTGGCGGGTGCGGCTCTGTCGGCGTTCCAGCGCCAGGCGCCGAATTTTGCGCCGACTTTCCAACCGCCCGCTTATCGCGAAACCCCTTATGCATCGGGACTGCGCGAACCATCTTCCCTATTCACCGATGGTGCGCCGGTGTCGGTGCGGATGGAAGAGCCACCTCCCGCCGACATTCCCGACACGCCGCTGGGCGTGGCGCGCGCCCAACTGCATGAGACCTATGTGGTGGCGCAGACCGCCGACGGCATCGTCATCGTGGACCAGCATGCCGCCCATGAACGGCTGGTCTATGAGCGCATGAAAAAAGCGCTGGCCAATGGCGGCATTGCCCGCCAGCCGCTGCTGATCCCGGATGTGGTCGAACTCGATCCATCTGAAGTCACCCGGGTGATTGCCCGCGCCGGTGAGTTGGCGGAGCTAGGCTTGGTCATCGAGGCCTTCGGGCCCGACGCGGTAATGGTGCGCGAAGTGCCAGCCATGCTGGGCAAGTTGGATGTGAAACGCCTGGTGCGCGATCTGGCCGACGACATCGCCGAGACCGGCAACGCATTGTCCTTGAAAGAGCGGCTGGAAGAAGTCTCCGGCACGCTCGCCTGTCACATGAGCGTGCGTGCCGGCCGCCGTCTCAATGCCGAGGAGATGAACGCGCTGTTGCGCGAGATGGAAGCGACGCCCCATTCCGGCCAGTGCAATCATGGCCGCCCGACTTATGTGGAATTGAAACTGGCCGACATCGAAAAATTATTTGGACGGAGATAACCCAATTATCAGTATGGCCGCTCGCTTGGGCTCGCGGCGTTCGTAGTTTCTCGCAAGTCCACCGGACTTGCTCACGCGCTGCGCGCCAACCGCTACTTGGGCGTCGTTAAAAAGGCGAGTTGCGTCTCGCCATAGTCGCGCATATCGAGCTGCTCATATCCCTCCGCCGCGAAACTCTCGCCTTTTGCGGTTTCAATCACCAGCAAAGCCCATGTGGTTAGCCAGCCCCCGTCGCGCAGGCTCTTGAGCGCCGGCGCCACCAGATCCTTGCGATAAGGGGGATCTAGGAACACGAGGTCGAAGGGTCCACCTGCGCCTGCCCCGAGCGGGCCTAGATCGGTGGCATCGCGCCGCCAGATCTTGGTCGTGCCCGTGAGCCCCAGCGCTTCCACATTTTCCCGCTGCAAGGCGCGGCTTTCCGCGGAATCGTCCACCAGCAAGCAGAAACTCGCGCCTCGCGACAGCGCCTCAATGCCAAGCGCGCCGGTACCCGCGAACAGATCGACCACGGCAGCATTTTCCAGCGTAAAGCCTATGCCGAAATCGCGGTGTTCCAGGATATTGAAAATCGCCTGGCGTGTCCGATCTGAAGTGGGCCGGACACGGGCGTCGTCCGGCGCGATTAGCCGCCGTCCGCCCAGTTTTCCACCAGTAACCCTCATGCCAACACGCCTATGCCGCGGTAACCTTTTGCCTTCACCTAGCGAAAAACGGGTCAAACGGATATAGCTCGCGCCATGAAAAACCTCCTGATCGCCCTTGGTCTTTTGATCGCCACGCCGGCTTTGGCGCAGATCGACGAACTGCCCAAGGTGCATGCCCGCCTGGTGGCGGAAGATCTCTCGGTGCCGCCCGGCGGCAGCGTCACCGTGGCGCTAGAGGAGAATATCCGCGAAGGCTGGCACACTTACTGGATCAATCCGGGCGATGCCGGCGCGCCGACAGAGATCAAATGGACTTTGCCGCAAGGCTGGAGCGCGGGCGAGATCCAGTGGCCCACGCCCAAGCGACTGCCGGTCGGTCCGCTGATGGATTATGGCTATGAGGGCAAGCTCTGGCTCTTACAGAAACTCACCATGCCCGCGGACGCTAAGGCAGGCGACACCGTCACGCTGAAGGCGGCCGTGGACTGGCTGGTATGCAAGGACATCTGCGTGCCGGAAGAGGCGACGCTGACTTTGCCACTCAAGATCGGTCCCGCCGCGCCCGATCCGGCGGTGGCGAAAGATTTCGCCGCCGCGCGTGCGCTGTTGCCAGTGGCCTCGCCCTGGAAACTGACTCATGCAGTGTCGAAGGATGCGCTGTCGCTTTATGTGGCCGCGCCCGCTTTGGCCGCGGCGCATCCGGTGGAAGCCGATTTCTTCCCGGATAAGTCCGGGATCATCAAAGGCGCTGCGCCCCAGAAGATGAGCTTCACCAAAGATGGTTTGGTATTGAAGCTTTCCGCGGGCGACAAAGCGGCCGCGATGACCGGCGCGCTCTCCGGCGTGCTGGTGCTGAAATCTTCTGACAATTCGATCCAGGCGCTCACCGTGGATGCGCCTAAGGGCGCGGCGCCGGGCGGCGACAGCGGCGCGGCGGCGGGCGAGATCACGCTTTGGGTCGCGTTTCTGTCCGCCTTCCTAGGCGGGCTGATCCTCAATGTCATGCCGTGCGTTTTGCCGATCCTGGCGATGAAGGCTTTGGCGCTGGCCGGTCATGGCGGCGGCCAGCATTCGCAAGCGGCGCGCGAAGGTTTTGCCTATAGCGCCGGCGCGATCTTGAGCTTTCTGTTGTTCGGTCTGGTGATCGTCTTGTTGCGCCAGGGCGGTGACGCTGTGGGCTGGGGCTTCCAATTGCAGGAGCCGATCGCGGTGGCGGGCTTCGCGCTGCTGATCTTTGCCGTGGGCCTCAATCTCTCGGGCGTGTTTGAAGTCGGGACGGTCACGCTTGGCGACAGCCTGGCGCAACGTTCCGGTCCGACCGGCGCTTTCTTCACTGGCGTGCTCGCCGTGGCCGTGGCTGCTCCTTGCACCGCGCCTTTCATGGCGGCGGCGCTGGGCTTTGCACTGACCCAGAGCGTGGCTTCGGCGATGCTGATTTTCTTCGGGTTGGGACTGGGCTTTGCCCTGCCGTTCCTGATCCTGGGATTTTGGCCCAAGGCGCTGTCGTTCCTGCCCAGGCCGGGGCCTTGGATGCTGCGCCTGAAACAGTTCTTGGCATTTCCCATGTACGCCGCCGCCGCCTGGCTGGTCTGGGTGCTGGCACAGGAAACCGGCGCCAATGGCGTCGCCATCGTGCTGGCGGCCTTCGTCGCCTTCGCATTGGCCGCCTGGCTCTGGACGGTGACGCGCGATCTGTCGGCACGTGGGCGTGGTTTGGGCATGGCGGCCGCGGCGCTGGCGTTGATCGCAAGCCTTTATGGTCTTTCGATGCTGCGCGGCGAAGCGGCCCAGCCGCCCGCCACCAGCGCCACGGCTAATTCGCAGCCCTTCACGCCGGAACGGCTTGCCGCCTTACGTGCCAGCGGCAAGCCTGTCTTCGTGGATGCCACCGCGGCCTGGTGCATCACATGTCTAGTGAATGAGAAGGCGGTGCTGTCGCAGCCCGGCATCAAGACCGCGTTCAAAGACAACAAAGTGGAATATCTGATCGCCGACTGGACCAACCGCAACGAAGCGATCACCAAGCTCTTGAGCGACAATGGCCGCTCCGGCGTGCCGCTTTATCTTTATTATGCGCCGGGCGCCGACAAGCCCGTGATCCTGCCCCAAATCCTGACCGAGACAGGCGTCTTGGATGCGATGAAGGGTTAGTATTTTTCAGGTTTGGCCGCATTGCCCTTTTTCACGCGCTCTTCCGCCTTGACCACGTCATGGTGGGTGCCACTGGGCGTATCGCTTTCGCGCTCCTTGGGCGCACCGATGATGTGATTACCGCCGGAGAAGGAGGGCGGATCGCTGGCGGGAAAGGAATCTTCCATCTGGCGGTCGATTTTCTCTTCGCGGCTCCGTGCCGGCTTGGTTGTGGAAAGATGCTCGGGAATTTTCGGGCCAGGGGTGGGATGCTCGGTTGCGGCCATGACATGCTCCTATGTCGAGATGGTCGAAGTGAAGAAGTGGGGGAAGAGACCGGCCAGTCCAATCAGGATCAGATAGATTGCGATCAGGTAGTTGAGCAGCCGGGGTAGAATCAGAATCAGGATTCCGAACAGCAGCGCCACCAGGGGCTGCAACAAGACAATATTCATCTGCATGAATGGGTCCTTCCGCGCATGCCAAATCCCTAAGGCAACGCGCGAAGTCCCGTTCCGGTCGCAACCCGCCCCGGCGCCCTCCCGGAAATCCGGCCTTTCCCGGCTTTTGCGCGAACGGGGCGAAAAGCGTAAGAATCTTCCTCTCTTGGAGCAGGGGTCCTCAAATGTCGGCTGCGGGAAAAATGGGAACAGGGGCGGCGCCTTCCCGGCGTGAATTCCTGAAGGTCAGCTTGGCGGCTGGCGGCGGCATGTTGCTGGCTTTCCAGCCGGGCGGCGCCTGGGCGCAAGGCGCCGCGCCCGCGAAATATGTGCTGCGTCCCGAAGCTTTCATCCGCATCGATCCGAACGGCCATGTCGCTCTGATCATTCCCCAGGAAGAGATGGGACAGGGCGTCTATACCTCGCTGTCACAATTGCTGGCGGACGAGTTGGATGTCGGTCTCGATCGGGTGACGCCGGAGCCTGCTCCGCCCAGCGACACGATCTATGGCTCGCCCATGGGCGGCGGTCAGGGCACCGGTGGCTCGACCTCGATCCGCGCCTTTTACACCGCCTTGCGGCAGGTGGGCGCCAGCGCCCGCGCCATGATGATCCAGGCCGCGGCGGCTCAGTGGAAAGTCGATCCGGCCAGCCTGCGCACCGACAATGGCGAAGTCATCGACGACGCCCATAACCGCCGGTTGGGCTATGGCGTACTGGCGCCTGCCGCCGCGAAATTGCCCGCGCCGCAGAATCCCACCTTGAAAGCGGACAAGGATTTCAAGCTGATCGGAAAATCGGTCAAGCGCTTCGACACGCCAGACAAGGTCAACGGCAAGGCCCAATATGGCATCGATGTGCGCATGCCGGGCCTCAAGGTTGCGACCTTGATGGCGTCGCCCGTGGTGGGCGGCAAGGTTGCCGGCGTCGATCAGGCCGCGGCGGTGAAAGTCCCGGGCGTCCGCCAGGTCGTCGTGCTGGACGATCTGGTGGCGGTGGTGGGCGACCATTTCTGGGCGGCGAAGCAAGGGCTCGCCGCGCTTTCACCGCGCTGGAATGACGGGGCCAATGGCAGCCGCGATTCCAAGCAAATCATGGCGGAACTTGCCACGGCGGCCGAGAAAGGCGTGGTCGCCAAGACCGAAGGCGATGCGGACAAGGGACTTTCCCGCGACCAGCGTATCGATGCGGTCTATCAAGTGCCGTTCCTGTCCCATTCGCCCATGGAGCCGATGAATTTCACCGTGCATGTCACGCCCGGCGCTTGCGAGATGTGGGGCGGAAGCCAGGTGCAGGCGACCGCGCAGGGTGCCGCCGCCAAGCTGTTGGGCATTCCGCAAGGCAAAGTCACCTTCCACAATTTCATGCTGGGCGGCGGCTTCGGCCGCAGGCTCGACACCGACATGGTCGAAAAATCGGTGCGCATCGCGCAAAAGGTCGACGGCCCCGTCAAAGTGATCTGGACGCGGGAGGAGGACATGCATCAGGACATGTACCGTCCCGCCTATCGCAATGTGATGGCAGCCTCGGTCGACCAAGACGGCAAGATCACCGGCTGGATGCATCGCGTCGCCGGCGGGTCCATCATTCTGCGGATGTTCGGGCCGCTGAAAAAAGGCATCGACGAAGATGCGCTGGATGGCGCCCTGGAAATTCCCTACGACATCGCCGATCGCCGGGTGGAATATGCCCATGCCGAGCCCTTGGCGTTGCGGCTGGGCTGGTGGCGTGGCGTCAGTCCCAACAACAATGTTTTCGCCATCGAAAGCATGATGGACGAGCTGGCCAAGAAGGCCGGCAAGGACCCCATCGCGTTCCGCATCGCGCATTTGGGCAAAAATTCGCGCCTCAAGGCCGCGCTGGAACAGGTGGCGCAAGAATCCAATTGGAGCGCGGCGCTTCCCGCCCGGCATGGCCG
>DATNGI010000060.1:0-4932 GCA_035605955.1 Rhizomicrobium sp. | reverse complement strand
GCAGATCACGCCCAAAAGCCGCTCCCAGATCAAGGAATATGCCGATATGGAAAGGGTGGTGAACGGCATGGCCGGGCGCATCAACGGCACTTTTTCCGACGCCTCCTGGTCGCCCATGCGCTATGTCAACCGGCCCTACAGCCGCACGGCCCTCTCGGGTCTTTATCGCGGCGCGCGGGTCGGGTTGGTGACGCCCTTGCGCGACGGCATGAATCTGGTGGCCAAGGAATATGTCGCCGCCCAGGATGGCGCCAACCCGGGCGTGCTGATCCTTTCGCGTTTTGCCGGCGCGGCGGCGGAATTCCGCGAAGGCGCGCTGTTGGTCAATCCGTATGATCCCGATCAGGTGGCGGGGGCGATCGCGCGCGCGGTGGGGATGCCGTTGCCCGAGCGCAAGAACCGCCATGCCGCGCTTTATCGTGCGCTCCTCTCGAACGATATTTCCGGATGGGGCGACAAATTCCTGGCAAGCCTGATGGGGGCCAAGAAATTCACGCTCAAGCCCGCGCCGTCATCGCGTCACTAGAGCAAGTTGTGACCAGATTGAATCGATTGCGTTGCGTTGCGGCGCGGCGACACCGCGGGCGACCGCCGCAACGCAACCCGAAGGGCCGGGGTCTTTTGCGTCGTGGGTTCGTCGAAAGGCTTGCCCGTATTGCCGATACGGCCTGCGCCTTTCTCCTGCCGCCGCGCGGCTTTGCCGCGCCTCAATCCAATTGGCGTGCGAAGCACGCCGGGGCGCAAAATCCCTCCGGCGCAACGGTTCAATCTGGTTACAACTTGCTCTAATGGGTCGGCGCAAGCAAGGTCAGCAGCGCCGCCAATCCCACCACCGCAAGTCCCAATCCCAATTCCCAGCCCGCGCGGTTTCTTAAGCGCGCCGCCACATTCGTTTGCGCCAGGCGCGGCAAGAGGCGGAAGTGATTGCCCAGCGCCAGTGCGATCATGGTCAATGCCAGGACGATTTTCAGCGCCAGGATGCCGGCATAGACGGGATCGTCATGGCCCGGGCTACCCAGAAGCACCATGGCGGCATTGATGATGCCCGTCATCACCAAAAGCGCCACCGCGATCATGCCCCATTCGGCAAAGAGACCCACCGCCTGGGGAAGCCGCGGCGCCGAAAACCGGCTCCCCAGCATCGCCAGCAGCACACATAATCCGCCGATCCAATAGCCGGCGGTAAGAAGGTGGAGGCCGTCATTGGCCGCGCCGATGAACCGGAAACCTTGCGGACTGGCGCCCGCAACATGGCCGGTGGCGGCGACCAGTACCAGGGCCGCGCCGGAAAGCCAGGCGGTGAAACGCAGCCGCCCGGCCCAGACCATGCCAATCAGAAAGATCAGCAGCACGAGCCGGGCAAGCAGGATTTGCCCGGCGGGTGTGCCGACCAACCACGAAATCGTGCCCGGCGCGCCGATCGCCCATGCCGGCGCGCTTGCCAGCGCCAGCAGGGAAGCCCCGCGCCGGCCCAGCCGCAAGCCGCTTCCTTCGAACGCCAGCTCGGGCACCTTGGCGCCAAGCATGATGAGCAAACAGGCGCTGCCGAACAGGGCCATCACGCCTGCGTCATGCAGGGCGCGCGCCAGAAGGGCGAGCAGCATCATGGCCGGACGGTGAAATGGATGAGGCCATCCAGGCGGCGGCCTTCATGGCCCACCGAATGCCAGCTTATGATGTAGGCGCCGGGGGAGAGCCGCCTGGAAGGCCGAAGGCGAAGGAGGGGTCCGTCAATCTTGACGGGATCGGCGGTGAGGTCGCGGCCGTCCTTGTCCAAAAGCAGCGCGCCGGAGAAAGCGGGCTCAAGCGCTTCGCTGAACGTCAGCACGATACGGGAGGGAGAACGCACACGCGCGCCATTGGCGGGGGATGATTTGATCAAATGCGCGTTGGCCAGCGCCGGTATGGTCGAAAGTGCCAGAAACAAAAGGCATGACAAGATTTTCATGCGCGCAATGTCCGAACAGGTTTCTCTGTTCTAGACTGCATGCTCTTTGCCCGCCAGTGCACAAGCGAATTCGAAGGTCGGCATCTGGACGCGGGTGTGCGCGGCGGATCATTGGGCGTCGTGGAAAATGACCCCCAGGGTATAGCGTTCGCCTGTGACGAGCGCGCTCACGCCATGGCGGTGATTGACCGCATAGGTGCCGCGCTTACCCTCGACCGGGCGGTGATGGACGGCGAAGACCACGCCGTCGCCGTGGCCGAGCGGCACCACGCTGGGGCGCGATTGCGCGCGGGGCCGCTGCTCGGTCATCACGAATTCGCCGCCGGTAAAATCCCCGCCCGGCTCCGACAACAGGATCGCCACCTGCAGCGGAAAGACATGTTCGCCATAAAGGTCTTGATGCAGGCAATTGTAATCGCCCGGGCCATATTTCAGCATCAGAGGTGTGGGCCGTCGCTGGCCGGCCAGATGGCAACGCTTAAGATAATCCTCGTGCGCGGCCGGAAAGGCGACAGCCTCTTTCCGCGCCTCAGCCCAGCGATTGGCGATGGGCACCAGTTCAGCGTAAAGCGCGCCGCGCAGGCGGGCGATCGGCTCGGGCAGAGGATAGGCGAAATATTTATACTCGCCCCGTCCAAAGCCGTGACGCGCCATCACGACTGTGCTGCGGAAAATCTCTTTGTCATAGAGACCTCGGAGCCTGGCGCAGTTTTTCGCGTCCATCAGTTTGGGAAGCAGCGCCCAGCCCTGCGCGTTCAGCGCTGCGGCCGCCGCTTCCCAATCTTGCCTGAGTGTCATGCTGCTTCTTCGCGCCGGAGCAGTTCTTCCTTGCGCGCCACACCCCAGCGATAGCCGGAGAGGCCGCCATCGGTCTTGACCACGCGGTGGCAGGGAATCGCCACCGCCAGCGTGTTGGAGGCACAGGCCTGCGCCACCGCGCGCACCGCCTTGGGCATGCCGATTTTCCTGGCGATATCGGCGTAGCTCCTCGTCTTGCCCGCGGGTATCGCCGCCAGCGCTTTCCAGACGCGCTGCTGGAACGCCGTGCCGCGAATGTCGAGCGGCAAGTCCAAGCCTTTTCTAGGATGCTCGACCAGGCCCACCACCCGCGCCACCAGCTTCTCGAACTTGGCATCGCCGCCCATCAGGCGTGCCTTGCTGAAACGGTCCTGAAGCTCGCGCAGCAATTTTTCCGGATCGTCGCCCAGCAGGATGGCGCAGACGCCCTTGTCGCTCGCCGCCACCAGAAGCGCGCCCAACGACGTCTTGGCGATGGCGAAGCGGATTTCCTCATCCGTGCCGCCTGCCTTGTAGCGGCTGGGCGTCATGCCCAAAAGCGACTTGGATTTCTCGTAGAAACGGCTGCCGGAATTGTAACCGGCGTCATAGATCGCCTGGGTGACGCTCGCGCCGTCATGCAGTTGTTCGCGCAGTTTCTTGCCGCGATGGGCGGCGGCATAATCCCTGGGCGTCAATCCCGTCACTGCCTTGAACACGCGATGGAAATGATAGGGACTCAAGCCCGCCTTGGCCGCCAGACTCGAGAGCGAAGGCAAGGTCTCGCTGGCGGCGATGCGCCGCGCCGCTTCCGCCACTTTGGCGGCATGCGGCGCCACCCTGCCCAAGTCGGGCTTGCAGCGTTTGCAGGCACGGAAACCCGCCGCCCGCGCCTCTGCCGGCGTGGCGTGGAAGCGCACATTGGCCGGATTGGCCAGGCGCGCGGCGCAGGACGGACGGCAATAGACGCCGGTGGTCTTGACCGAATAGACGAAGGCGCCGTCACTGCCCTTATCGCGGCCAACAATTTTGGCCCAGCGCGGATCGGCTTCTATGGCCGCGCCTTGGGCGGCGCGGAGGGGAGAATTTTTCATCGTGAGGCACTCCAGATCATCCGCCTCATCCTGGCGCGCCCGGCGCGAAGCCGCACTCCGGGCCTTGCTTTCAAATCGGGCCTTGGAACGAAACCCAGGCGAGCAACGTCCAGCCCACGACAAAGCATACCCCGCCCACCGGCGTGACCAACACCGCTGCATGCAGGCCGGTCAAGGCCAGCAGATAGAGCGAGCCCGAAAACAGGACGATACCGGCAAGAAAGGCAATTGCCGCACCTCGTGCCGGCACCAAAGCGGCTAGCGCCATGGCGAGTGCATGATACATGTGATAGCGCGCGCCGGTCTCGAATACCGAGAGGGCTTCCAGGCTCACATGCGCTTGCAAGCCATGCGCGGCGAACGCTCCGGCGATGACGGCAAGCGCCCCGTTGATGGCCGCGATTCCAAGCCAGGTTCGGTTCATGCGTCATCATAGACAACGGATGCTCCATCGCGATAGGGGTGGTGCACAGAGGGCAAAACCAACTTATGACCGAGTTCGCCACAACCACCGACGGCATCCGCATCGCCTATGACCGGTTGGGCGAAGGCCCGCCGGTGGTGTTGGTGCATGGTTTCGGCTCCAGCCGGGTGCAGAATTGGCGCTCCACCGGCTGGTACGGCTCGCTCACCGAAGCAGGCTATTCTGTTTTGGCGGTCGACTGCCGCGGGCATGGCGAAAGCGACAAGCCGCATGACCCGCTGCTTTATCATCACGACCGCATGGCGGAAGACGTGGTCAATGTGATGGATGCGGCCGGCATCGCCGGTGCTCCCTATATCGGTTATTCGATGGGCGGGTTGATCGGACTGCGCTTTGCCCTCTTGTTCGCTAGTCGCAGCAAACGTCTGATCCTGGGGGGCGTGGGCGAAACCTACCTCAATGGCCCGCGTGTCTCCGATCCGGAACGGCGCGGCATCATCGCCGACGCGCTGCTGACGGATAACAAGGACGGCATCACAGATCCGCGCGCCCGCATGTTCCGCGAATTCGCCGATCAGCCCGGCAAGGACAAGATCGCGTTGGCCGCCTGCATGCGGGCCATGTCACCGCCATTGCCCCGCGCGACCCTACAGATGGTTGGCTTGCCTATATTGGTGGTATGCGGTGAT
>DATNGI010000059.1:0-6511 GCA_035605955.1 Rhizomicrobium sp. | reverse complement strand
CGGGACAGGCGGCATAATTCCTTGCGGTTCTATAACAGCGTCTCTGTGGCCCGTGAATCCTACAGATAAGGAAATGTCAAGATCGACATATGCTGTTGACCCCCCGGCCAAACCCTGTAAAGAGGGGCCCGCTTCGGCTTCTTAAGGACATCTCCATGGCGCGGTCGGACTATCTCTTCACTTCGGAAAGCGTTTCGGAAGGCCATCCCGACAAGGTCTGCGACCGCATTTCCGATGAAGTGGTGGACCTGTTTTTCCGCGAAGGCCCCAAGGAGGGCATGAGCCCTTGGGATATCCGTGCCGCCTGCGAGACTTTGGCCACCACCAATCGTGTGATCATCGCGGGCGAAACGCGCGGCCCCAAATCGGTTGGCGCCAAGGACGTCGAAACCGTGGCGCGTGCCGCGATCAAGGACATTGGTTACGAGCAGGAGGGCTTTCATTGGGAAAAAGCGCAGGTCGAAGTCCTGCTGCATGCCCAATCGCCGCACATCGCCCAGGGCGTCGACGCCAGCGGCAACAAGGATGAAGGCGCGGGCGACCAGGGCATCATGTTCGGCTACGCGTGCCGCGAGACGCCCGCACTGATGCCGGCGCCGCTGCATTACAGCCACAAGATCCTGCAATTGCTGGCCAAGGCCCGCAAATCGGGCAAGGAAAAGACACTAGGCCCCGATGCCAAAAGCCAGGTGACCCTGCGCTATGCGGGCGGCAAGCCGGTGGAAGCCACGCAGATCGTGCTTTCCACCCAGCATATGGACGAGAACCAGTCCTCCGCCGATATCCGCAAAATCGTCGAGCCCTATATTCGCGAAGCGCTGCCGGCCGAATGGATCAATGCCAAGACGGTTTGGCACATCAATCCCACCGGCGCCTTTGTGGTCGGCGGTCCAGATGGCGACTGCGGTCTCACCGGCCGCAAGATCATCGTGGACACATATGGTGGCGCGGCCCCCCATGGCGGTGGCGCTTTCTCGGGCAAAGATTCCACCAAGGTAGATCGCTCGGCCGCTTATGCCGCGCGTTATCTGGCCAAAAATGTGGTGGCGGCCGGTCTTGCCGATCGCTGCACCATTCAGATCGCCTATGCCATCGGCGTGTCGGACCCGCTCTCGGTTTATGTGGACACCCACGGCAGCGGCAAGGTGGACGAGGCCAAGCTTGAGCTGGTCCTGCCGCAGCTGATGAGCCTGAAGCCGCGCGGTATCCGCGAGCATCTGGGCCTGAACAAGCCCATCTATGCCCGCACCGCTGCCTATGGTCATTTCGGCCGCGAACCCGACAGCGATGGTGGGTTTTCGTGGGAGAAGACGGATCTGGCGGACAAGCTTAAGTCCGCGGTTTGATTTTTGCCCCCATCTGTCCGCCACGCGGGCAGTGAGGCCGAGAACAAAAGCTCCGGGGGAGCTTTTGTCGGCCGAACGCTAGCGGACGTTCGGCTTGCTTGACCGCAAGCCTCAATCCCCCATCATGGGCTTCGCCCAATGGGGGAAGAAAGCCAGTGTTTGGTTCGACAATGGCCGAGCATAAGAGTCCGCAGTCAGATCGAATGCGGCAAAAACTCTACGGGCGGCGTAAGGGGCCGAAACTCTCGGCCCATCAGACCGAGTTGCGGCGAACACTGTTAAACAAGATCGCGTTCGACCCCAACAGGGATGCCTGGCTTCAGTTTCCAGACAGTGTTCGGGAACTCTGGCTGGAGGTCGGTTTCGGAGCCGGTGAGCACCTGTTTCAGCTTGCAGCCGAAAATCCGACTGCCGGTCTGATAGGAGCAGAGCCTTATGAGTCGGGTGTCGCTAAGCTTCTGACAAAACTTGCAAATAAGCCGCTGAACAATGTTCGAATCTACGAAGGGGACGGGCGAGACATCCTAGCTGTGCTGCCGGACGTCTCGCTCAGCCGCTTCTTTCTTTTATTCCCTGATCCCTGGCCCAAGACCCGCCACCACAAACGCCGTTTTCTGCAGATGGAAATGCTGGAAGAGCTGGCGCGGGTGCTGAAGCCGGGAGCCGAGCTGCGCTTCGCCACGGACGACAAATCCTACCTGCCCTATGCGCTGGAACGGCTGGCAGCACACCCCGCCTTTGAATGGACGGCACAGGGTCCGAACGACTGGAAGCGCCGCCCTGAAGGCTGGCCGCCCACCCGCTATGAAGCCAAAGCGATCAAAGGCCCGCCTAGTTACCTGGCGTGGCTTCGAAGAAGGCCTGACCCGGCACGATCCGGTCTTGGGCACTCTGATCGCACAGCGAATAGCTGAAGCCTTTCTGGATCGCCCAGGCGCCCACTTCGCCCTTTTTGTTGATGGCGAGATAGCCCACCTGCTCCATCTTGGCGTCGGGCTTCTTTTTCAAGATTCGCTGAACCGCTTCCTTGCAGGCGGCCGTAGGGGTCATGCCCTGGCGCATCAGCTCCACCACCAAAAAGCTGCCCACGCTGCGCATCACTTCCTCGCCCACGCCCGTCGAGGTCGCGCCGCCCACCTCGTTATCGACATAAAGGCCCGCGCCGATAATGGGACTGTCGCCCACGCGGCCGCGCACTTTCCACGCCATGCCCGAGGTGGTGCAGGCGCCGGAAAGATTGCCCTTGGCGTCGATCGCCAGCATGCCGATCGTGTCGTGGTTCTTGGCGCCGCCCGGCGTGCCCAGGCCGTAAGACTTGGTCTCGATATTCGCTTCGGGCTTGTATTTCGCCGTTTTAAGCCATTCCTGCCAGGCTTTTTTCGACTCCGGGGTCAGCAGTTCTTCGCGCTTGAATCCCTGTTCGATAGCGAATTGCGTGGCGCCATCGCCCGCCAACATCACATGCGGCGTCTTTTCCATCACCGCGCGCGCCACCGAAATCGGATGGGCGATATATTCCATCGCCGCCACAGAGCCGGCATTGCCATGCTCGTCCATGATGCTGGCGTCCAAGGTCACATGTCCGTCGCGGTCGGGATAGCCGGCACGGCCGACCGTGTGGTTCTTGAGATCGGCCTCGGGGATCTTCACCCCGGCTTCCACCGCATCCAGCGCGCGCCCGCCTTTGGACAGGATCGCCCAGGCCGCCTTGTTGGCGGGAACGCCAAACGGCCAAGTTGACACCACACAGGGCAGTTTCATCTGGATGCCGGCGGGACCGGTGGCGGCTGAGGCGGATTTGGCGAACATGGCGGGGGCCAGCAATGACGCTTTCAGGATGGAACGGCGGTCGGTCATGGTTGGGCTCCCCTTGATTTTGAGGCTACGGCACCTTTTTTTGTTCCCGCCGTCAATCGCTTAAAAATCGAGCGCCATAAAATCGAACCTCAGGCCGGTTCCCCTGTCGTAGGCTTGTCGCAATAGAGTATGAATGGGGCATGGAAGAACGCGAACCCGGCTTTTTCACCGGCCTTTACGCTTCCGATTTCATGGCAATCGGGATTGCGTTCCTGTTTTCGCTGGGCGCCTTCTATCTTCTGTGGCGGATGATGTTCGGCCCGCCTTTGTTCGAGCCCGCGATCCAGGGCCAGATCAGGGCCATCAACGCGATCGACGCCAAAAATGCGCCTGCGCCTGTCCAACCAGACGTCCATACTGGCCCGGGTGAAGTGAGCGTCGGGATTGCGCCCCGGCCCCAAAAGAAGCCTAACCAGCCTTAATTCTGTTTTTTTCCGATCCCAGCGGTGGCGCCCGCGCATGGGGACGGGCTCATACGCCTTGATATTTGGGCCTTTTAAGACTAGATAGCCCCCATCCCTAACAACAAGATCTGTTGTGTGGCGGTCGCAAGGCCGCCGCGGGCCAAAGACTTTGCGTTTGGAGCTTTCACCATCTTCGCCGCGGCGTCACATCTGGAACCGGTATTCGAGCCCGTCATCGAAAAGGCGGGGTTTAGGCTCGTGCGCCTGCGCATCATGGGCGGCGCCGCCAAGACGCTCCAGATCATGGCCGAGCGGCCGGACGGCAGCATGGATGTGGAAGGCTGCACGACCTTGTCCCATGCGCTACTGGATTTCATCGAGGCGGAAGATCCCATCGAAGGCGATTACGAAATCGAAGTGTCCTCGCCCGGCATCGACCGGCCCTTGACCCGGCTTTCAGATTTCACTCGCTGGAAGGGGCATGAGGCCAAGCTCGAACTCACCGCGCCTTTGGCAACGCCCACGGGTGAGCGCAAGCGCTTTCGCGGCACGCTCGAAGGACTGGACGGCGATGATGTCGTCATCACGTCGCAAGGCAGCCGCATACAGTTCCCGTTTCGCTCCCTCTTGGAAGCGAAGCTGGTGCTCACCGACAAGCTCATTCAGGCAGATTTGAAGGCGCGCAAGGGCGCCTAACTTGGGAGACAGACTTATGGCCAGCGCAATTTCCGCCAACCGGCTCGAACTTCTACAGATCGCAGATGCGGTCGCTCGCGACAAATCCATCGACAAATCGGTGGTCCTGACCGCGATGGAAGAGGCGATGCAGCGCGCCGCCAAGGCGCATTATGGCGCAGAGAACGACATCAAGGTCGATATCGATCCCAAGACCGGCGAGACCCATGTCTCCCGCTATCTGCATGTCGTGGAGACGGTCGAGAACGACAAGACCGAAATTTCTCTGGACGAAGCGCGCCGCCGCAATCCCGACGCGCAGGTGGGCGACATCATCGCCGAGACACTGCCGCCAGTCGATTTCAACCGCATCAATGCCCAGAACGCCAAGCAGGTGATCGTGCAGAAGGTGCGCGACGCCGAACGCGAGCGTCAGTATGAGGAATATAAGGACCGCATCGGCGAGATCGTGCATGGCGTGGTCAAGCGTTCGGAATTCGGCTCGGTGGTGGTCGATCTGGGCAAGGCCGAAGGCGTGGTGCGTCGTGACGAGATGATCCCGCGCGAATCCTTCCGCGCCGGCGACCGCATCCGCGCTTATATCTATGACGTGCGCCGCGAAACGCGCGGGCCGCAGATTTTCCTCTCCCGCAGCCATCCGCAATTCATGGTGCGCCTGTTCGCTCAGGAAGTGCCGGAAATCTATGACGGCGTGATCGAGATCCGCGCCGTGGCGCGCGACCCCGGTTCCCGCGCCAAGATCGCGGTGATCTCCAAGGACAGCTCCATCGACCCAGTCGGCGCTTGCGTCGGCATGCGCGGCGTGCGCGTGCAGGCGGTGGTGCAGGAGCTTCAGGGCGAACGCATCGACATCATTCCCTGGAACGTGGAAGCGGCGACCTTCATCGTCAATGCGCTGGCGCCCGCCGAAGTCACCAAAGTGGTTTTGGACGAAGACACGCATCGCGTCGAAGTTGTCGTGCCTGACGAGCAATTGTCGCTGGGCATCGGCCGTCGCGGCCAGAATGTGCGTCTCGCCTCTCAACTAACCGGCTGGCAGATCGACATTCTGACCGAAGCCGAAGAATCGGAGCGCCGCCAGAAAGAATTCGCCGCCCGCACCCAGCTCTTCATGGAATCGCTGGACGTGGACGAGACGGTTGCCCAGCTGCTCGCATCCGAAGGTTTCGCCACCATCGAAGATGTCGCCTATGTCGATGTCGGCGATCTGGCCCAGATCGAAGCTTTCGACGAAGAGACCGCGCAGGAATTGCAAAGCCGCGCGCTGGAATTCATCGAAGCCCGCAACAAGGAAATGGACGACAAGCGTAAAGCGCTTGGCGTCGAAGACGCGGTGCTGGAAGTCGAGGGTGTCACGCCCGTGATGGCGGTCGTGCTGGGCGAGGGCGGCGTCAAGACGCTGGAAGATCTGGCGGGTTCTGCCACCGACGATCTGCTCGGCTATTACGAACAGGGCAAGGACAAGGAGCGCGTGCGGGTTCCGGGCGCGCTGGAAGGCTTCAATCTTTCTTCCGACGACGCCAACGCCATCATCATGAAGGCGCGGGTCAAGATCGGCTGGATCGAAGAGTTGGTGGAAGAAGAAGCGCCGGCGGAAGAGACCGAAGGCGAGGAGCCGACCGAGGCCTGATGGTGAGCGCGGCGCGCAAAATGGAAGAGGACGGAGCGATGAACCGCGAACGCCATGATGATGGCGCCTCTCGCTCGCGCGAACGGCGCTGCATCGTGTCGGGCGAGATCATGCCCGATAGCCGCCTCATCCGCTTCGTTGCCGCGCCCGATGGCCAAGTGGTGCCCGATGTGGCGGCAAAATTGCCGGGGCGAGGCCTTTGGGTCACCGCGACGCGCGCAGCCGTCACCCAGGCGGTGGCAAAGAAGCTCTTTTCCCGCGCCGCCAAAGCGAATGTCACTGCCGACAACAGCCTGGCTGACCGCGCGGAGCAGGCGCTGGTGGCTCGCATGCTGGGCGATTTGGGGCTGGCGCGGCGTTCCGGCGCGCTGGTTTTGGGCTTCGACAATGTGCTGCGCGCGCTCGATGGCCCGCGTCCTCCCGCGGTGATGGTGGAAGCCAGCGACGGTTCGGGCGACGGTAAGCGCAAACTGTACAATGCGGCGCATGCCAGGGGCATGAAACCGCAATTGGTGGAATGGCTTACCAGCGCCGAATTGGGCTTGGCCTTGGGCCGCGAGAATGTGATACATGCCGCC
>DATNGI010000058.1:0-38882 GCA_035605955.1 Rhizomicrobium sp. | reverse complement strand
GCAGCGAACCGAAGTTGACTTTGCCGGATTCATCCATCCGGGCCCGCACCACCGGATGAACCAGCCGCACTTCCACCACATAGGGCGTCCAACGCAAGGGATCGAAACGCAACTCGATCTTCTCGGCGGAGACATCCGGCGTCCCGGCGGGGCCCAACGCAAAACGGCCTGACGCGCCGGCAAGACCCAAGCTTTCGATCTCCACCGAGGAAGCAATGCCATGGCTCTCGAAATAACGGCGCGCGATCTCGGCGGCCAGGCGGGCGCGCGCGATCCAGAGCAGCAGCACCAGGGCCGCAAGCCCGCACAGTCCCACAAGGAGAAGGCGCCGCCACGTCATCCGATCAAGTCTTCTGTCGCCAAACTGTGTCCGATTTGCGCCTTTCTGCGGGGACCGTAGCATTTCCGGGCCACCGCGCTTAATGTCACAGTTGAGCGGCCCAGCCGTCACAAAAACTTTTCCGCCAAGCATGACAATGACGGCGTTCCCTCAAGCCCCAAGGAGGTTTCCCATGCCCGATGTCAGCAAAAGCGAAAACATCAGCCAACTCAGCCAATCGCTGGAAAAGACGCTTACCCAGAACCGCGCTTTGTTCGACGAGATGGCCCGCTTCACCAGGGAGGAGACGCTGCGGTTCGCGCATATGCAACTCGACCATGCCGACCACGCCTTCGCCCATTTCCGCGAACGTCACGATCTCTCCGGCCTGATCGGCGCCCAACAGGAATGGGTGAAGCAGATGACGCAGGAATATGCCGGTCTGAGCCTGCGCTATGCCGAGATGTTCCACACCCTCGCCCAGCATGTGCAATCGCATGTCGAAAGCGCCGCCAGCGACCTGCGGCACCAGGCCGATACGGTGGCGGAAGATTTGGGCCAGATGCAAAGCGCCATGGTTCGCCCCCATAACGGCGTCCACGTCGAACATCCGCATATGCCGGCGGAATAGCCTCGAGGCCGCAAGCCCGGCCGGGGAGGGCTGGAAAACCGCCCGTTTCCAGCGCTTACAGGGCCTTAACCGCCCTGGCCTAGGCTTCCCGCTTGTCCGAGTTGGAGTTTGGACACATGCGGCAGATCTTGCTGGGCGGGCTTATCCTGATTCTGGGCGCGGCTGTGCTCAGCCCCGTGGTCGCGTCCATTGGACTCGATCCGGTTCCCGGGGACATTGTCTTTCGGCTGGGCAATGTCCCGATCGTCATTCCTGTGACCTATTCGCTGTGCGCAAGCCTGGGACTGGCCCTTTTCTACAAGATCATGAAGGGATAAGAGCGGCGGGCATTTCCGCGAGCTGCCCGCCTCATGACCAATCGCAAAATTTCCCGCGCCCTCATTTCCGTTTCCGACAAAACTGGCCTGATCGATTTCGCCAAGGGCCTGGCGGGCCATGGCGTCCAACTGATCTCGACCGGGGGCACGGCCAAGGCGTTGCGCGATGCGGGCCTCAGGGTCGCCGACATTTCCGAGGTCACCGACTTTCCGGAAATGATGGACGGACGGGTGAAGACGTTGCATCCCAATGTCCATGGCGGCCTTTTGGCGCTGCGCGACAAGAAGGACCATGCCGAGGCGATGCGGGCGCATGGCATCGAGGGTATCGATCTTCTGGTCTGCAACCTCTATCCCTTTGAAGCCACCGTGGCGCGGGGCGCCGATTTCGAGACCACCATCGAGAATATCGATATCGGCGGCCCGGCCATGACCCGGTCGGCCGCCAAAAACCATGACTGGGTGACGGTGGTGGTGGATGTCGAGGATTACAAAACCGTGCTGGACGAGATGGCGACGAACCATGGCGCCACCACGCTCAAGCTTCGCCGCACGCTGGCGCAACGCGCCTTCGCGCGGACCGCGGCCTATGACGCGGCCGTGTCCAACTGGTTCGCCGACGAACTAGCGAAGGATGGCGACACCCAACCCCCGCGCCGCCGCGCCTTGGGCGGACATCTGCGCCAACCCTTGCGCTATGGTGAAAACCCGCACCAGCAGGCGGCCTTCTATGTCGACGGCTCATCGCGCCCCGGCGTCGCCAGCGCTAGACAGGTCCAGGGCAAGGAATTGTCCTACAACAACATCAACGACACGGACGCTGCCTATGAGCTGGTGGCGGAGTTCGATGCGAAAGCCGCACCCGCTTGCGCCATCATCAAGCATGCCAATCCCTGCGGTGTCGCCATCGGGAAAACTTTGCGCGACGCCTATCTGGCGGCGCTGGCCTGCGACACCCAGAGCGCCTTCGGCGGCGTGCTGGCCTTCAACAGCAAGCTCGACGGCGCCACGGCGGAAGAGATCTCCAAGATCTTCACCGAAGTGATCATCGCGCCTGATGCTGACGAGGACGCGAAGCAGATCCTGGCCGCCAGGAAGAATCTGCGCCTGCTAATCGCGGGCGGCCTGCCCGATCCGTTGGCGCCGACCCTGACCTATCGCTCGGTGGCGGGCGGCTTTCTGGTCCAGTCCCGCGACAATGGCAGGATCACCCGCGACAAGCTCAAGGTGGTGACCAAGCGTCAGCCCAGCCAACAGGAAGTCACCGACATGCTGTTCGCCTTCACCGTGGGCAAGCATGTGAAGTCCAACGCGATCATCTATGCCAAGGACGGGTCCACCGCCGGCATCGGCGCGGGCCAGATGAGCCGGGTGGATTCCGCCCGCATCGCCGCCATCAAGGCGAAAGACGCCGCCAAAGTGGCGGGCTGGGATAAGCCCCGTACTATCGGCTCAGCCGCGGCTTCGGAAGCTTTTTTTCCTTTCCCAGACGGCTTGCTGACGGTGGCGGAAGCCGGCGCCACAGCGGTGATCCAGCCCGGCGGCTCGCTCAACGACCAGAAAGTGATCGATGCGGCGGATGAAGCGGGGCTGGCGATGGTGTTCACCGGTATGCGCCATTTCAGGCATTAAAATCTTCGACTCGGCGCGAGGGATTTTGGCGACTGAGCAGGAGCGTCGCGGAGCGTGCGAAGGCACGTGAGCACGCGCGATGGTCGATAGCGATAGCGTATCGACAGGCGCCAAAAGATCCGCGCCCCTAACGGAAAGTCTCCCCGGGATCGACGCCCCACAAGCGGGAACGAGCCACCCATCCATCCACGCGGTCCGCGCGCACGCGGCAGAATTCCGCATCGCAACTTTTCAGGTTCAGGATCGCGCCCGGATCGGCTTGTCCGACGATCTTTGAACCGGTGTCCTGGCTCTTGCGGATATCGACGCGGTTTTTGCCCACGACCAGCACGGTACGATTTTCCGACAACATCTGGGCGCTCATCCAGCCCACCGCCCCATCCGGCGCGGTCACGCGCCGCCAGACATCGAAGCGAGCATTTTCCCGGAAGGGATAGCCCTTATGCTTGTAGACCCAGAGAACCTTGTAGGCATAACCGGGACCTTCACGCAGAAACGCCTCGTTGCTGCGCTGGCTGACATAATGCGGTCGGTAGGGCGCCTCATCGGCCGCGCGGGCCGCCAATGGCACCGACAGCATCAACAGAAACCGGAACAGTCGCCGCACATCAGATCCTCTTTGATTATCGCGATTCCAGACGGAGTTGATAGCGACAGCGTATCAACGCTGCACGCCGGTACGCTGCCGCTACCGGCTCCTGGAACCGCTCTAGAGATTACGCTTCAACAGATCGAGCAGCTTGGCATGCGCCCGTTCCGCCTGCTTCTCGTTGTAGACATCGCGGCCGGGCACCGTCCAGCCATGCAGCGCGCCCTCATAAACTTCGCTCTCGTAGCGGCCGCCCCAGGCCTTGAGCGTGTAGTTCAATTTCTCGATCGCATCTGGCGGCATGCTTTGGTCTTCCACCGCATGCCCGAAATAGAGTTCGCCTTTCACTCGCGGCACGCGGCTGTGCGGACTGTCGGGCGCTTCGGTCACCAGATGGCCGCCGTGGAAGGAAGCTGCCGCCGCCACTTCGTCCGGCACGACCGCCGCGGTGCGCAGGCTCATGGCGCCGCTGAAGCAATAGCCCACCACACCCAGCTTCGGGCCGGAAACTTCCTGTTGCTGCAACTGCGCCTCCACATAAACCGGCGCATCTTTTTCCATCATCGCGCCGTTCAAAGCGGCGAACAGGCCATGAACGATCTTCATCGAGTCCGGCTCGCCCCATTTGAAATTGGCGTCCGCGAAGGGCGGCTTGCCGTAACGATAGAAGATATTGGGCATCGTTACGGCATAGCCCTGTTCGGCGATGCGCCTGACCATGCCCTGGTTGGCGGGCCGCACCCCGAAAATATCGGTATAGAACAGAAGCCCCTGATATTGTCCGTCGCCCGGCGCATAAAGAATGGCGTCCGCGATGCCATCGGCCATGGCGATCTCGAATTTCCGTTCGATCACGATTTTTCCCATTCGTAAGTGACGGCATTCCAATAGCGCACCCGATGCGCGCCTGTGCGCGTGAAGCCGCGCTGACGAAGCTGGCGCCCGATCATGGCGTTGAAATAGCCATGGGCGACAAGAACCGCGGCACCGCCATCGCGTACCTTATCCATCAAAATATCGGCGGCTTCTCCGGCGCGATGCTTGGCTTTGCGGTAATTCTCGATCTCGGGATGATAGCCCGCATGCCACAGCAACCTGGCTACGACCGCCCATTTCGCCACCCGCATGCGCAACAACGGAATGCGCGGCGAGGCCAGCGGCGCTTCCGCGAACAAGGGATCAACCTGAAGCTCCGCATGGGGCGCCAGCGCCTTGGCGCTCTCCTGGGCGCGCGGGCGGTCGGAGGTGAAGACATGATCCAGTTCCTTCAGCAGATCCGCGAGCTCCTGCGGCGGCAGGCTTTGGGGATCGAGTCCCGCTTGTTCATAGGCATCGATATAATGGTGGAACTCGCGATGATCGGTGCGCGCACGTAAAGGCAATGCCGGGCGGCCATGCCGCACCAGAATGATCCGGGCGCCTTTGGGAAGGACGTGCAACTTGTGGTCAGGCATCGACTTCAACGATGAACCGCTTCTGCTCAGCTACCGGCGAACCAACGCACGGACTTTCTTCCCCCGCAAGGCGAAGCCTTTGGCGGGGGAGTGAGGTAGCGCCAGCGTGCCGAACGTCTCTGAGCGCTTGCGCGAAAGAGACAGATAGGGGTCAAGCGCAAAGTGCACGTCGCAACTGGCCGAGGTCGTAAGGCTTCGTCAAGTGCTGGACGGCGCCATCGGGCCGGCCGACCGCCTGGATTTCGGTGGAATAGCCGGAGGCGACGACCACTTTCAGGTCGGGCCGCAAGCGCCGCGCCTCCTCCACCAGCTGGCGGCCATTCATGTCCGGCAGCCCCAGATCGGTGAGCAGAATCTCGATATCCAGGTTCTTCTGCAGAACCGATAAGGCTTCGGCGCCGTTGCCGGCCTCCAACGCCTCGAAACCAAGCTGCTCGATCATGTCGACTGTGGCCATGCGGATCAGCATCACATCCTCGACCACCAGCACTTTGCCGAGGCACCCCAAATCGACGGTTCCAGACATGGGTGGAATGTAGGGGGAAAGCGAGGAAAAGACAGCGGGTGAGCAGCGGCCAAGGGGCGAAATGGTTCGGCGGACCGTTTCGAGCTGCAAACGCCGCGAGCTCGAGCGAGCGGCTGGAGGTCCCTGGATCAAAATAAATATGACATTGGGACTCTGGGCCCCCGCCTTCGCGGGGGCATCCGCTGTGTCAGGCGCGCCAAGGCGCGCCCTGACGCTCGCGGATGGCTGTGGATGCAGTCCACATAGAACCAGTCTCGGCCTGTTTTCCCTGATAATTCCGGAAATTGCAGGCGTTCTCCAGAAATCGCGTTTGACCGCCCCCGGTTTCCGGCGCGATACCGCCTTTTCGAAGCAGAAAGGGCGCGCTCCCGGTCTTGGGGAGAACAGGCCGTTATCAGGCAGCCATCTCGTCAGATGGGCTGGGACTCAAGGGCGGACCAGGACCGCCTTTACTACACTGCATAGATTGTAAAATTCCTTCTTCGGATGAAGCCTGTTCTTGGCTTGGCCGATTTTCTTCTGGTGGCCATCGGTTGCTCCCAGGTGCTGCGGCCTGGTCGGACGTAATCGCTGCAGTCCGGCGGATTGGACGACTGAGGGGACCCAGCACTGCTGTGCTGACAGCACCGCTGCATTCTCCAAGAGCATCCCTTCTACCGAACTGTCGAAAGGTTGATACGCAATGCCTCGGCATCGACACCAGTGGCGGGCTCGGCATTCATGCTCTTGTCTTCCTTGATAACCGACCCGTTGAAAGTTAGGCCTGCATACGCACCTGAACCGGATGTCCATACCACGATGTCACCGCCATTGGGCGTTGTGGCACCTTCGGCGCCCGACGACAGATTGATTACAGTCAGGCCTGCACCCGCACCGAGCTTCATCTCGCCGTGTTGAATTCCGCTTAGCGCCCTACGGGAGTTGATAATAAACACGAGCTCAGCTTGCTCTAGGCCGATCTGCAAGCCGAAGGAAGCCGAGCCCATGCCGTAAAATTTCGGCGTACTCCATTTGTGGCCTTCCCGAATTAAGAGCACACCATCGCCGCCCTCAGCTCCGAAGATGAAGCCGCCTTTAACCAACTTCGGCACGATATATACGGCTCGGGCTCCATCGATCATCTTGGCGGCTTGAGCAAATGCCGGGTCATGTTTCAGGTTATCTACTGTTCGACTGGCATCGTGCAGCAGCTCAGACTTGTCAGACGCGGAAGCAGAACCTGCGAAAAAAGCAACGGCAAGGGTCATTACCCCAACTGCATTCATAAATTTTACCATGACTGAATTCCTTTTTCTTGAGAAGTGTCTTCGATAACGTGGTTGCGATGCGTAATGCCCACAAATAGATAGTCAGTACTGGACTCCGTAAAATCCTCGCCAAGCACTTCTGCCTGGTTCAAATTTTTCCCAGAACAACCAGGATCAGCACGACGATTAAAATGAGACTCAGTCCGCCGCCGCCATAGTTGCCCATGCCGTAGAACCGGCCACCTCCAATACCACTGAAGCCGCCGAGCAGCGCGATGATCAAGATTATGAGTAAGATGGTACCAAGTGACATGCGAATCCTCCTGTTGAATGTCGCGGAAGCTAGCCGGGCTTTGCACTCAGATAGCGGCACACTCCTATTGGCGAATACAGCTTGTCGTATGTGCGGATACAGTCGGCCGGCAGGATGTATGGTCCTTCAAACAAGATGTAATTTGGAGCGGCCGCCGACTGAGAACGTGGTGGCGCGGAGCCAGTAATATACCAGCCCGGTCCGTTCCATCCCTCCGCGTCGGACAATGCGCGGGCGCTGGATGCAGGCCAGCAGGTAAGAAACAGCAAAGATAGAACAGCTAGGCCAAGGCCGACGACCGTGCCCAGGTGGCGCATTTATTGGTCTTTCCGATTGCTTGAGCTTCGACGAGAGCGACTGCAGCCCGCCTTAACGGCGACGATCAGTCGAAGTGCCAGTAGCCATCAGATGCGCGGCACGCAGTTCCCACATGAGTGAATTCGCGCCCGCCCCGATAGGTTGTCTCCGTGAAGTCGCGACACTGAATACCTGATCTGCGATAGTCTCGGGTCGGCTGAAAATAACCCCGGGACTCGCCGTGATTCCAGTCATAGCGGCGCCCGACCTCCCCGTTGAGACCTTCAGAGTAGGTGTTGAAGGCATAAGGTTGGTCATCACAATCGATATCCTTTGACACCGTATTGCCGAGCAGTCCGCCCAGTACCGCGCCGCCAATAACTGCACCGCCATTGCCATGGCTGATGGCCGAACCGACCAGGCCACCGGCGGCGGCGCCAAAGACGGTACCGGCAACGGCATTTCCACGCCGGCAGCTTTCCTCATATTCGCCCTGGCGATAATAGTTGGCGGACGGGTCGTAGCGGGTGTCGCCACTCCTGTCCTGCCGGTCGTACCGATCACGGCCGAACCGCATCTGGCGATAACGGCCATTGTGATCGTAATAGCCGCGCTGGTCCGATTGACTATAGTAGCCGTTCGGATCGCGTTGACTGTCGTAGCTTTGAGCTTGGCTTGCCACGGTCGATGCGAGCAAGGCGGCCGCCATCGCAGCAATTCTCGTTTTCATGAAATTCTCCACGAAGGAAATCTGACCTCCAACCGACGGCTGGAGGTGTTCGCACCGGAATCTAATTTAGGGGATGCGGCAAAATGATAACGCATGCAGTTCAGAAAAGTTCCATGGCATTTGCGACGGCTAATTGGTTGAAAAGGACGCTCCCCTCAGCAGATAACTGCAAAGCAGGTTTGACCTTTCGCATGAAGCGGACGCATGCGGTCAATTTCAACCAAATTAGATTCCAACCAGGACCGCGGGTCAGCTACTTCTAAATCGGCTTTCCGATTCTCGACGAGCCGGCGATTGACTGAGAGGGGCGGACATGTCCCTGGCGGCCTTACGCGCTTTTGCGTGGCGGCGCCTCTTGTCTTTCTTCCTTGCTTTGTTTCCACGCGCTGCCATGGCCGTACTCCTATGTGAAGAAGGTAATATCGGGCCGCGCAACTTCGCCTCCCATTAAGTATTTCCGGAGTCGTCCACTTGCTGGTCTTACAAGGTTCCGGAGCGCTCGCTACACGTGCCGGATTGAGGCGCACACGACAACGGCACAGATTGCGTCCGTCTTACGTCAAACCCCGTGCCTCGGCATAGCCTTCGTTCCAGCGCATCCTTTCGGGTTCACTGCGGTAGGGATCGGCGAAGGGTCGGCCGCGACTGATAGCGCCCCGTCCGGCAACCCATCCTTCCGCATAAACACGACTGAGCCGGAATGCCCATTGGTTCACTTCTGTCATATGTGACAGATGGCGACGAAGGATCGGAAAACCAAGGCTTTACGATATGATATCAGCCATCACGTTCCGATATCACGAGCGCGAGTTTCGGCAAATGGAGCGTTCCTGCGGGACGTCCGGCGGATCGTGTGGGCGGAACGACACGCTCGTCGAACGCGACCACGGCACCATCGATGATGGGACGGTACTGCATTGGTACGGAATTCATGTTGTGAAATTTCATCTCGATAATCCTTCGCTGATTGCGCCCAGCAAAAAGCTGGGTTCATGACGCGGTGGATTGATCCCGCTCAGCCTGCGCAACGGCGTCTTTTAGCTGGGTGTATTGATACTGATGATAGAGGAAATAATCGGCTGGCACGCGTGTGATGCCATGGCGGATCATCATCTCCTGTTCGCTTTGCGCGTCGGTGGTCCCGGCTGACTGTGGCGTCTTGATTGGCATCTGCATGTTTTCTTATCTCTTCGGAGGGTGGGTCGGCGGCGACTGGTGTTGGATCGTCTCCACTTCAAGGGCGACCGAATTCCACGCCTTGCTTTCGCAAGGCGAGGATCGAGGGGAGTCTAGTTGCGATACCAGTCGGCATGGTTGCGGTCGTTCCATTGCGAATGGCCGCGATACCAGGACCG
Organism: Rhizomicrobium sp.; assembly: GCA_035605955.1. Classification (GTDB taxonomy): domain Bacteria; phylum Pseudomonadota; class Alphaproteobacteria; order Micropepsales; family Micropepsaceae; genus Rhizomicrobium. The sequence goes on along the minus strand of DATNGI010000058.1, from coordinate 29,472 downwards.
TGGGTGATGATAGGACTTCCAATCCGAGGGATAGGTATAGCTCTGACGGTGGTGATGACGGTCGTAGTAATGCCCGTTTCCCACGGAGATGCTTAGATCGCCGGCACGCATGTCGATAGCCTCCCTGGCAGCCGCGGGCACCGCCATAAAGGACGCGCTAGCCAGGCAAACGACCACGAGCGTGACGTTGAGAAAATTGCGCATGGATTATTCCTTACCCACGACCAAACGCCGGTTTCGGCGGCGATATCAGATCTGGGTGAAACGCCCTGGATGGATGCGGCGGGAGGCTGCAAACCTTGGACGCTTAGACGAAACGCATGGATCTTGATTGCGACCCATTTATTTGCAGCGAAAAAGGAGGCGCTTGGTTAACGCTGGTATGGAAGCCGTGCTGCCGTTTGGCGGGGTAGCGCTGCGGCTCGCCTTCGGGATCGGCAGCATCCCGTTCGGCACCCCAAGCGCACCGCCCTCATTTTCCCAACGGTCTAGATCAGGCCGAAGGTTACCCGTCTGACACATCGCGTTCGCCATCGTTCGTTTCCCCATTGTCGGGTTTCTTGTGGCCTTGGCTTATGGGTACATAACCTTCGACGAAATCGGCCTTCAATTCGTCCAAGATCTGTGCGGTGGAGGGGATCGAATGCCGCCTGCCGTATTTGACATAGCTCGTTTGCATCGGCGCTCAGAACGGCGATAGGCCTGGCGCCTTCACAAACCAGGCGCCCCAAAGCGCCGCGATTATGAGGAGCAGGCAAGAAATCGCGAGGACTTCCGGTTTGGTGCGGGAATTATACATGGATCGCCTTTCGGGTCGGGAGCAGGACCAGATCGCTTGGCTTGGTCAGTAATGCAACGCGAATTCTCCCGGCCCAGTGACTAGCGCGCCAACGGCGGATTGGATCCCTCGCGGTTTGGTGTGTGATGTAAAGGGCACCTAATCAGACCAGCCGCTGATTTATCATAAATTATTGAAATTCCAGGAATAATACCGTATGCCTGAGGAACTTATGCTGCGCTCACGCTTTATTAGGGCATGGGGCATGCCGCAAATCAGCAAACTATTCTGGTTGTCGAAGACGACGCCATCATCCGCATGTTGTCGGTCGTCACACTTGAAGATGTGGGCTTTCGCGTGTTTGCCGCCAAAAACAGTGCCGATGCGATGGAAGTGATGTCCCGGCATGGCGAAATCGAAATTATGCTGACTGATGTGCGCATGCCAGGAAGCATGGACGGGTTGGCACTGACCACCCGGACCCGGACCGATTATCCCGCCATTCGCACAATCGTGATCTCGGGCAATGCCACCGCCGAACAGGCTTGCAACGCGGGCGCTTCTGGATTTGTCGCAAAGCCCTATCTGCCAGCCACCATTGTGCAAGCCGTTCGCGACACCGTTCTTCGCTATGAGGCCCCGGCCGAGCTGCCCTGAATCCATGAGATGAAGTGGCGTTTTCTTCCAACGCCAGCGAAAGCGATGACCGCGCTTTGCTATTGCCGCATATTGGGAATAGGGTCGCCCGATAGGGGCAATATGAACATTACCAGCCTCTTCGATCAGGTCGAAGGTGATCGCTCGCTTGCGCAGATCGTTATGGAAACGGTGCGCGAACCTCTTCTGGTGCTGAACAACGAGTTGAGAATTTTGGCTACCAGCGACTCGTTTCATCGCGCATTCCAGCTGCATCCCGAGCAAACTTATGATCAACCGTTGTTCGCGTTGGATGGGGGCGCCTGGGATATTCCAGCGCTGCACACGCTGTTAGAAAACTCGCTGGTGAGCCAGCGAGTGGTAGAGGGTTTTCAAGTCACCCAGGAGTTTCCTCGCATCGGGACACGTATCTTCCTGCTTCATGTCCGGACCGTGCTCGGTACCGATAAGGGATATGCTCTCATTCTGCTTGGCTTCGAGGATGTGACGGAGCGGCGCGCGATCGAGGAAGAGAAATGCCTGTTGCAAATCCGCACCGACGAGCTTTTGCAGCAGAAAGAAATGCTGCTGGAGGAAATGCAGCACCGCATCGTCAATAGTCTACAAATTATCGCCAGCATCCTGATGCTGAAAGCACGGGCGGTGACATCGGAGGAAACCCGCGAGCACCTTAAGGATGCGCATCGCCGCGTCATGTCCGTGGCCGCGGTGCAACAGCACCTGCATAGTTCGGGCCGAATCGAGATGATCGAGATCGGACCTTATCTGTCGAAGCTTACCGCCTCGCTGGCGGAATCCATGATTGGTGAAAGCCGCCCAGCCAAGCTTGAAGTTACGTCCGATAAAGGCGCCCTTCATTCGACCGATGCCGTAAGCCTGGGCCTTATCGTCACCGAACTGGTGATCAACGCCTTGAAATACGCTTTTCCCGACCCGGTTGTAGCCGGTGTGGTGACGATCAGCTTTGAGGTCAACGCGGCGGACTGGAAACTCACCGTGTCCGACAATGGTGTGGGAGGGCCCGCTTATGCCTTCGTGCCAGCGAAGGGCGGACTGGGCACCAGCCTTGTCGCCGCGCTGGCACACCAACTGGACGCCAAGGTGACCACGACGAGCAGTCCCATGGGCATGCATGTGTCGGTGGCGCACGCGAATTTCGTGTCGCGCAGCGTTCCGGAAATGATTTCTCCGAATCGAGGTGATGCATGATTGAAGAGGTAAAGCCATGGAATGGCGCTGATTTTGACCAAACGCGGATTGGCCATATCCAACGCGAGCTATTCCGCGCTTCGCAAGAGCCCTGATTTAGCATCAGGTTGGATATTTGGCGGTGAAATAATCATTGCGAACAAAACGGTGTAAGCCCGTCATCAACAGCTGAATGCGCTGGAAGCACGAAGACCGCCAAAATGATATTAGGGCAATGGAATGCAAATCGAACCGGCCTCATGCCGGACCAGGTGCGATCACGTTCGCAGATCGCATCAGCGGATGCGATCGGTGTCTATAGCGTTCTTGGCCACCTACAATGCGCGATCGCGGGTATTGCAGCTTGCCGAGACCTAGACTTGGGAGGCGCGGCCCTCATGTTCGATCAATCCTCCATCACGCGTGACACGAGCGGTAAACCGCGCGCCGACTTCGGCGATATTGATCTGGTATTCCAGATATGAGACTTGATCGTGCAATTTTGCTGACGCTCCCGTTGTCACGGACCGGATTGATCCGGGCGCCTTTCGCGGCGGTATTGCGCGAGGTGTAGCAGCTATCCATACCGCTGGCGAATGAGGGTTTTTGCCTATCCGGTGCCGACAAAGCGAAAGAGATTGGGTGCGCTCAGCATCGTGACTTCATCGGCCCTCTGCTCGTCATAGCCCTTGCTGGCGCCGTAACGCGGATCGAATTTTAGAATCGCTTCACCATTGTCGCGGCGAATTACAGTTACCAGCAGCCATTGCCGCCGCCCCGGTATCCACGCCGACCAGGTCTGACCTATCTCGATCGTGGATGGTATATCGCTCTCCATTTTCGTCAGATGCAAGGTGCCCGAGAACCGGCCGATGCTCATCTATTGCGAAGCCTGAGCAAATCCTTCGCTCCGTTTTGCGCGCTCAAGCCCGGACCGGAAAGGGTTCAGAGTCCGTATCTCTGCGGCGCTGTCGCTCATTTTCAGCAAGGACCGCGCGGCTTTCCAACCCTCCGCATGAATGCGGCCGAAGTGGAACGCATCCCGGTCGTCGGCATGTGTCATGACCGATTGACCAGCGTGCAGAAATTCACGTTTTCGGGACATACTCGGCTCGATGCGCGGAGGGGGCGCGGACGTGCCATGGTCAGGGGCAGCGTCGCGCGCCAGAGCCGCTTGAAGATCTTCCATGCTGATCGCAGCATAATCGATCGCCCCGCCTTGCGGAACACACAAGGTGGCGGATGTCCGCCGCCAAGCATCAACGGACAGGGTATCCAGCTTTTCCTCTTCCACCGTCAGCGTATAGGAGCCGGCGGGTTGCAAGCCATCAACGCCATTCAAGCGAAAGGCCGGCGGAATGTGATTTGGCTGCTTGTATTGCGCGTGTCCATCATCGGATCCTTTTGAATGAGAGCGGCGGCCGAATGACATTCCTGCCGCCCGGCCGCGCACTCCGGCACATGCATTGCCCAAATCACGCATACGCGGCGTAAGGGGCGCCAGCAGGCGTGAGGGCACTGAGCTGCGCCAGAATTGTGTCGGATGGGTCCATGCGGCGGTCCCACTCCGCAAATTTCGTTTTGCCGTCGAGAATATCGGCCAGTGCCAGGCGGCCGCGCGCGAGCCGGCTCTTCATGGTACCGATGGCGGTACCGCAAATTTCCGCGGCCTCCTCATATGAAAAGCCCGCAGCGGCAATCAAGATCAAGGCTTCGCGTTGTCGATCCGGCAGCTCGCGAAGGCTCCGTTCGGTATCCGAAAGCTGCAGGGCCCAGAATTGAGGATCGGGTGGCGCCGCGATGCGCTCCGCTTTCACCTCATCCCAATGGATTTGGCGCCAGTTGCGTCGCCGCTGGGAGTAAAACTCGTTGCGCAGAATGGTGAACAGCCAGGCTTTGAGATTTGTACCTGGTTCAAACCGGTCCTGCGACCGCCAGGCCCTTACCAAGGCTTCCTGGGCTAGATCCTCCGCCATATCGGCGCCGCGGCAGAGATTGCGGGCAAAGGCGCGAAGATGTGGAACCAGCGCGAGGATATCTTGCCGGAATTGACTGCCCCGATTTTGACTCGGCTTCTTGTGCTGCTGCAATTTCATGTTGGTCCTTTGCCAAAGATGACCGTGACGCAAAAAGTGCGGGAGGATGGCAGGACCGCCCTCCCGCCTCATCGTTAGCTTTTGGCTGCCGGTATGGTCGCGAGTTCGACCTTGGCCTCTTCGGCCTTATTGGCCGGCGCGGCTTGTGCTCCGGTCTTGCTTTGGTCTGAAGGAGTGGAACTCGGTGCAGTCGCCATGGGCGTGACTTTATCGTTCATTATGAACCTTTTTGTTGGGCTATGATTATTTCACGGCCGAAATATAGATGGTGCGAAAAGCCCACAATACAAGACTTCTGCGAACGGTTATCGAAGACAGTTCGTTATTGGCGGTGTATGGCTGCGTTAACATCGGGCACTTGAAAATATTCCTGGCGACCGGTTAACAAAATTTCCGACCGAAGCGCTATGAAGGTGCGCATGATTTATGCGTCGCCAACCGCAATTTGCGGCCGGCGATCGACGAATTGAGTGACGTTCGCAGATACAAGTATATTTATCGTGACGGCAATAGATAATCGCTCAAAACTAAAACCTGCACTGCGAAATGCCTGCGCGCATTCGAGACGACAGATCAAACAAATTGCCAATTCGATAAAGCGTTTTCAATGTTACCGCCCCAATCCTCATTGGCTACGATGATCGGTAGCGCTCCATTTGATCGTCCTTTCAAGATCGCACCGTATACGGTGCGAGGTATCTAAGCTGAACAGGATAGATGCGAAATGCCGCAATGCGGTTCAGTAGTTCTGGAGGAGTAGAATGAACAATCCACCCACAGTCGGCGCCCGCGCTCCAGCTCTGTCAATGCAAACCATGAACAGAGTCATTCCTAGACACTGTTACAGTTTGAATGTGGGCTCTAGAATGGCAGCCAGTTTTCGATAGCCATGTGCTACTTTTAGCCAGCCGTCCCGTGCATCTGGATTTGAGGCCGCGTCCGCTAAGTCTTGGGCACCTCTGGCCTTATCCAAAAATTCTTGCTTGCGGGACGGTTCGGTCATGGCAAGCTTCACCAAGATCATTGGTGGACGCCGCCAATAGCGAAGTTGATATGTAGCACGACGCCTAAAGGACACCAAGGCAGAAGAGCAAAGCTAAAGCGCAAACCGCGCCAAAGCCCAAAAAGCTGCCGCGCAAGCTGCCCGATGATCCAGTTTCCCGCGCCATCGCCGCCGTGCGCGAGGCGACGGGCGAAAAGCCAGACCTTAAGATCAAGCCTAAACAGCGCTAGGGGCCGTCATCTTCCAAGCGATAAGCGTGAAATATCCCGCTCCGTTGCTTGATCTCGATATAGGAATGATCAGCTTGATTCCGCGCCTATTCAGGATCTCTTTTGCTTTGATAGTAGAGAGCAGACTGACCCTCTCCAGTCCGCGCTCATCTCACTGACACGGCACTGTCGGTGCCACAGAGCCGCGTCAAGCCACGCACGAGCGCGGTCACTGGCTGCTCTTGATCGGTTTTGAGTGACTTTTAGGGTCGGGTATTGAGAAAGGCAGAGATCAGGGCTTCCCAGGACTCCTGGCCGGCTGTCCGGCCTTCTTGGACTTAGCAATTAGCTGTGCAAGCTGGAGGGCAAGCGACCGGCCAGTCATCTGCCCTTCATCGCGAAAGCCTTCTGCTTTCAGTTGCTGCCTGAGATCATCTAACGATGCAACCTTACCGCTGCCGGCAAGGTTGAATGCTCGTTCGAGGATTGTGGGTGTTTGGGTCATTTTGAACATGTATGCCGAACTGGAGGATAACGCCAGCACCGCCAGCGTCCGTGTGACCACCGAGGCACTTACTTCCGGCGCTTCTCGCATCGAGTGAAAACGACCTCTCTGGCCTCTATCCACGACCTCAATTCTGGAGTCAGCAAACTTGAACCGCTGCCTTCTTGGCCTGCGTCTAGCATCGAAAGCTCGGCTTTCCACCTGGAGATATCGCGGCGTAGTCCTGCGATGAACGTTTCACTAAATGCGTCGCCGCGAGCCATTTGTAGAGCCTAGTCGCCAAGCCTTTCGCTAGCAACTATACGGTTTTCTGGCACTGTTACAGATTGACCTAGGGTTGCATCAGTTCTGAAATCTCAGTCCACATGTGGGCGTGGCGGGAAGGCCAAAGCGCTCAGAACTGACCTTACAAGATATCGCAGTTGCAATCAGATCGTTTCCGGTATTCGCTTTACAGAAATAATATCCGGTTCTGGCCTCAGCGGCGCGTGTAAGTCAAAATCTTTCGGCACGGGCTTATAGCCCAAAAGGCGATAGGTGGATCCCCCGACTAGGAAATCCACAAGGCGCATCGCGAACCAGATAAATCCTACAGTCATGATCTCCAGCTCAATCCCCAAAAGCCCGAAAGGAGACCACATGTGCCTGGCACCAAGATTGCCCACTACAAGGAATGCAAGGGACCAAAAACAAATGAGAAAAAGTGAAAATGAAAACCCCACGACCAGCGCAGCCTTATCAGCCCATATAAATCTTTTTGGCCGAACGTCACTTTGAATGTACTGGGTCATCACATATCACTCGCGAGCTTAACGCATGAAGCGAGCTTTGGGTGCCGGGAGATCAGAACTATGAGTGAGATTAGCCCGTGATGACGACGCGGCGAGATGCATCTGTTTGAAGGGTATTTGCCCCGGCCACGCGCCCGATGTGGATGGTGAGTACAACTTCGCGCCTAACGAATGGAATGCCGTCGTATGACGCGCATATGCACGAGCGGCGCCAATACAAGCGAAAAGGACTCGACCAAGGGTTCGATCCAATCGGGAACAAAATGCACTCGCGAACGTTATTGGCATGGCGGTATAATCCGTCATCAAAGGAATTTTTATGCGAAGCAAATTAGCTGTGGCTTTCATCCTGTTCGTCGTTCTCGGTAGCGCAACCACAATCCTCACTGCCTGCAACACCGTCGAAGGCGCCGGGAAGGATGTTTCCAAGGCCGGGCACGAAGTATCCGAAGAAGCCAACGAACATAAATAGCGCCCCCAATATCAGAAAATTGGCCGCAAATGGAAACGACCTCCACGGCCATGGACGGCGCACTCCGCAACTGCAAGCAGGCAGCGCGCAAAGCGCGATCCGTGGCCGTCGGTATTATGTGCATCGTGCTGAGCGGGTTGGGCGGCTGTGCGACGCTGCCGGATATCGCCGCGCCCCAAGCAGTCGGCAAGACCTCTCCCCAAATCGTGGGTCGGCGTGGCCCACTCACTGCTGACCAGAGCAAGACCATACTGGAGCGGCTCGGCACTGATGACGGCGATGACGCGCTACTCAAACGCCATACAGCATATGAAGAGGCGATATCAGAAAGTCCGTTGATCGCGGGTAACCGGACCCGCCTTTTACGGGACGGGCCTCAGACGTTCAGGGCCATGTTCAGCGCTATGCAGAGCGCGAGGAACCACATCAACCTGGAATATTACATCTTCGAGGACGTGGAGAGCGAAGACGCGCATCTGGGCGATCTGTTGATCGCCAAGCGTCAGGCGGGTGTGGCCGTCAATGTGATTTATGACAGCTACGGCTCGGGTAGCACAGCCACGATTTTTTTAGACCGGCTGAGGCAAGCTGGCATAAATCTGGTTTCGTATAACCCGGTCAACCCGTTGAAGTCGAAAGTACCTTATTCTTTCAACGACCGGGATCATCGCAAGATTTTGGTCGTGGACGGGAGGATCGCGATTATCGGTGGCGTCAATCTCAGCACGGCCTATCAAAGCAATCCCATCGGCAAGTCTGGCGGCCCGCCTGGCTCGACGCAGGATCAGTGGCGCGATACTGATCTCCAGATCGAGGGACCTGTCGTCGCAGAATTGCAGAGGCTGTTCTTAGATCATTGGACCGAGCAAAAGGGTCCGCTACTGGACCAGTCCACTATGTTTCCTGTCGCGCTGCCGAGAGGCAACGCCGTCGCGCGGGTGTTGGGAAGCACGCCCACCAATGAGGTGCCATTATACTATGTTACCATTCTGACTTCGATCCGGACGGCCGAAAAGAGCATCAAGATCACGACGGCCTATTTCGCGCCTACCCAGCAGGAGATGGAAGCTTTAACGGCCGCCGCTAGGCGCGGCGTAGATGTACGTCTATTGTTGCCAGCGAACAGTGACTCCCCGCTGTCCATCGCCGTCGCCCACGCCCGCTATTTCGATTTACTCAGCTCTGGCGTTAAGATCTATGAGTTGCACGATGTGGTTCTTCACTCCAAAACCATTGTCGTGGACGGCGTGTGGTCTGCACTCGGCTCATCCAATTTCGATCACCGAAGCGTCATCTTCAACGATGAAGTCGATGTCGTCGTTGTGGGCAGCGACGCGGCCCAGGAATTGGAAGATTTGTTCCAGACTAACCAAGCCGCTGCCACACCCATTGAACTAAGGGCCTGGAAGGCTCGCCCGATATGGGTGCGGCTGAAAGAGATGTATTCCCTTACGTGGGAGCGTATGTTGTGAGGGCACCTCTTGCGGTGTTTGCCTTCGCGCTGTTACAGCCCGCAACGAATACGCTGGCGTTGAGCCCCCAGCCATCCTGCATACCAGTCCACACACCAGCCTATCCGTCGCCGGATTCCGCGCCCACAATCGCTATTTGGCACAGAGAGGGCCTGGACCAAGGCAACCGGTCCTCTTCCAGCTGCACGGGTTCGTCCTCGCCCATCGATTCGCGTTCCAGGCTTGTCGTCACCCTAAGGGGCAGCTTCCACTTTGATGGATCTATGAGGACAATATTAGCGCGGGTTGGGGCGATCTCTGCCCTGCGAAGCATCCAGTACTGGTCGACGACGGATAGAAAATGGGGACCGTTCAGTAATGATGCCTCCGCGCTCACTGGGCCGGATTCGACGTCGCGCCGGCCAGATTTCTCGGCCTCGGAGTTCGTGAAGGGTGCGGAATTGTATTACTGGGAGGATGATCCCCATACTGGACCGGCCATCTATCGATTGCACATATTGGAAAGCACATCCGACCGCTTTGTCATCTCCAGCGATAATGTTACGCCCATAAGACGGTTCTGGCTGACCTTGTTCGAGCCCGGCGCTCTCCAATCGGTCCTAACCATCGAGCATGTCGCGCCGGGCCTTTTCGGTGTTTTTGTTCTCAACAGAAGCGGGGACGGGGCAAGCGCTCTTACGGCGGGGCACGAAAGTTCCTACGTCAATCGCGCCACAGCGCTCTATCGTCAGCTTGCTGGGATCAAGACGGATCAGGAGCCGCCTTCGGCGCCATGAAAACGATCTGGAGATTGGTCATAAAGGCCTTTGCGAGCACACAGAGCGATCGGACTGCAATTGGCGGTCCTGCCACAATTCTCAGGCGTTGAACTCTCGGCCGAACGAGTTCAGATACGAAATTTTGGCGGCGGCACTCGGCATCGAAGGGTATTCGCCGGCATCCATTTTTGTGTCGTCGCAGACGCCATCATTTGCACATTAGGAAAACTCAAGCAGATTCGCCGCTGCAGGTCTCACCGAATGAGGTAGGGATTACGACAGACCAAGTCGCCGCACCTGCCGCAACCGTCTTTCGATTGAAGATTTTGCCAGGTTAGGCTTTTCGCTTCGAATCGAACGCGGAAGTCGCAATGCCTCACAAATTCACCCGACAGGAGCTCTATGATCGCGTATGGGCACAGCCCACGCGGATGGTCGCAGCAAATATCGGCGTTTCTGACGTGGCCCTGGCCAAAACATGCCGCAACGCAAACATCCCCATCCCACCGCGTGGCTACTGGGCCCGAAAGGCAGCCGATCAGCGTGTGCTGAAGACGGCCCTAACCACCCGAAAGTGCGGAGAGAAATCTTGTTCCTTGCGCAACCCCTGCGGAGCATGGACTGGCTGGCTGGGGCGGAAGGGATCGAACCTTCGAATGCTGGAATCAAAATCCAGTGCCTTACCACTTGGCGACGCCCCAAGCTGTGGTCAGGGCCGGGACCATATAGAGGGGCCCCCCTGCTTTCAACGCGGCGAATAGGCCGAAATTCCAGGGTTTTGGCTGGTTGCGGGGGCACAGGGCCATGGCTATAAGGGCGCTCCCGCGTGAGGGCCCTTTGAGGGGCCATCCGGCTTATCGGAGAGTAGCTCAGCCTGGTAGAGCACTACGTTCGGGACGTAGGGGCCGGAGGTTCGAATCCTCTCTCTCCGACCATTCGCCGCGCGCCCGCTTGCAGGGCGGCCGGCCAATCGACGGTTCATTATCGACCCCGTGCCGCTCGCTCACAAAAAAAACCGCGCGGCGGGAGTGGCCTCAAGTAGCGAAGGCCAAAATAGCCGCGCGGCCAAGTTCAGGGGAAAATAACTGGCCCGAGGACCAGCGCGGCGGCTATAGACGTTTCCTGTTGCAGATTTATGGCACGGCCCGCTGCGCCGTGGACAGCTTCAGGCCGCCGCTTCCTCTTCCAGGATCACCAGCCGGTGCCCCGCCTTCACCCAAGCCTCGACGCCGCCCAAGAGCGGCCTAATCTTCTTGAAGCCCGCGGATTTGAGATGCTTGGCGGCTTCGGCAGCGGTCGCTTCATTGGGGCAGGCGCAATAGACCACGATCTCGGCATTGCGGTCATAGGCCTTGAGCGTGGGATGCATTTCATTGGGATGCGCCGGAATGGCGCCAGGAATGATGCCTTCGGCGCGCGCGGCGCGCGAACGCACATCCAGAACCAGCGGCTTTGTCTCATTGTCCAGCAAAGCGACCAGCTCGCCGACCGTGATGCGGTCCATGCGCAACTGGCGGATGAACATCGCGCGCTGCCACCAGCGAATGAAAAGATAAAGCGCCAGAACGACCGCGATGACGATCAGGCCATCCAGCCCCATCGTCGCCAGCGTATCCAGCAATTGCGCGATCGCGTTGTGGAAGATGCGGCCCAGCACCACCGGAACGGAGAGATAGAGGGTGGCGCCGATGAGCTCCAGCGGCAGAAACACCGCCGGCGACAGTCGCGTGATGCCGGACAGCGCGATGGTGATATTGCCCAGGGCCGGAATGAATTTCGCGAACAGCAGCGCTGAAGGGCCCACCCGCGCGAACAACGTCTCGGTCTGGCGCACACAGGCGTCCGGCGATAACGACAATTTGCACAGCAGCCCCAGAACCTGGCGGCCGCGATAACGCGCGATCCAGTACCAGCTATTGTCCGCGACGAACGACCCGGCGACGGCCGCCGCGATGACCGCGAAGAGGCTCAACTCGCCCCGCGCCGACAAAGCGCCTGCCACCGCCAAGAGCGGCGACGCCGGCAAAGGCAAGCCACCCTCGTCCAGCAGCACATTGAGGAAGATCGCTAGAAGGCCGAACTCCTCGATCAGGGCGACGATATGGTCCATCGAAATAAGCTTAGCAGCCGTATCTGGCTTTTCCGAACAAAGGCCGCTTCTATGTAGGCGGGAACCGAGAAGGAACAAGCATGCCCAAGGGCTATTGGATCACCGCTTATCGCGCCGTCAAAGACAAGGACAAGCTGGCGAAATACGCCACTCTGGCGGCGCCGGCGATCGCGGCCGGCGGCGGGCGCTATCTGGTCCGGGGCGAAGCGGCCCATGTCTATGAGGCGGGCATCAAGACCCGCACCATTGTGATCGAGTTCGACAGCGTGGCGGCAGCGCTCGCCACCCATGACAGCCCCGCCTATCGCGAAGCCCTAGCGGCGCTTGGCGACGGCGCAGAACGCGACATCCGCATCGTGGAAGGCGTGGCTTAAGGCGCCTTCGATTTAAGAGACAGACGTCTCGATCATCATCGTGTCGATGGTAAAGGAGCCGTCTTCCTTGAAGGCGAAATGCCGGCGCACCTCGTCGGGCGCGGCCGCCTGCAGCGCCTTGATCGCCGCCACGAAGACTGGCGGCGTCTGCATGCGGGCGATCCAGCTTTCGAAGTCTAGATCCAGCCGCCAGGTCTTGACCGCTTTCACGGCCAGACCGGTTCTGGCCAGGCTCTCGGTCCATTCGCACAGCGTGTAGTTGCGGACATGCGAAGTGTCGCGCAACAGCTCCATCGATTGCAGATGAGTGTCGAGCAAAGCTGTGCCCGGTGTGAAGACATCCATGAAAATCACCGGCGCACCCGCTTTTGTCACCCGGCGCGCTTCACTTAAGCCGCCCATGAAATCGCGCCAATGATGCGCCGAATAGCGCGTCACCACGCAATCGAAGCTGGCGTCGGCGAAAGGCAGCCGGTCCACGGAGGCGCGATGGGTCTCGATATTGGCGAGGCCTTTGCTCTTGGCCGTGTTGGTCACCGCCGTCAGCATCTCGGCGGAGAGATCCACCGCTGCAACCTGGCGGGCATGGCGCGCGAGCAGATAGGCGACATGTCCGCCGCCACAGCCCAGATCAAGCGCGCGCGCCGGATTGATCGCCTCCACCACGGCTTCCAGCGCGATGAGATCTGCGCCCTGGGCGTGGACGGCGCTTTGGACATAGGCGTTGGCGCGCGGGCCGAACTGGCCTCGCACCACGGCGTCATGGGCTTTGCTCATGGTTTTCTCCCCCCGAAACGGCCGCAATGTTGCCGGGCCATTAGCATAGTACAAGATTGATATTTATCCTGGTATAACTAATTCCATGACACAGGCGGATCAAAGGCGGCTTCTGGGCGGTTTTGTGCGCGCCCATCGCGAGCGGCTGCCACCGGAAGGTGCGGCCACAAGGCGGCGCACGCCGGGGCTGAGGCGAGAGGAATTGGCGGCGAAGGCCGGGATCAGCGTCACCTGGCTCACCTGGATCGAGCAGGGGCGCGATGTGAAGGCCTCGCCTCAGGCGCTCGAGCGTCTTACGCGGGCACTGTCCCTGTCGCGGGCCGAGCGCGCCTATCTGTTCGAGCTGTCGGGCGTTCGCGATCCCCACGATCCGCCATCGCAGGATGTGAGCGATGCGCCAGCTTCGATTGTCGCCGCCGTGCAGGCGACGGCGCATCCGGCCTATGGCCTGGACCGGTTGTGGAATGCCTGTTGTTGGAACAAGACGGCAGAGCGTTTGTTCGAAGGCTGGCTGACGCCGGGCTGCGAGCGCAATCTGCTACTGTTCGTTTTCCTCGACCCCGCCGCGCGCAAACTCATTCCCCACTGGGATCTTCGGGCGCGCCGCTTGCTCGCGGAATTTAGGGGCGATTATGGCCATAGCTTCACCGATCCGCGGGCCCAAGCATTGGTGGAGCGGTTGCGCCGCGACAGCGCCCTGTTCCGCGCCGCCTGGGATGAGCAAAGCGTTTTGGAGCGCGAAGGCGGCGTGCGTCATTTCCAGCATCCCGAAGATGGCGCGCTCAAATTCGTGCAGCACACCTTCGCGCCGTCGGAGCGGCCGGATCACAAGCTGGTGATTTTGACGCCGGCCTAAAGCTCCGCGACAGCTTCGGTTGCGCCGCCGCCATAGCGGCCAGGCCGGAAGAACAGGATGCCCAGCAGGAAACCGCCGACGCCCACGACCTGGGTAATAAAGTTGAAGGTCGTGATGGCGTAAATGCCGAGCCCGATCAGCAACAGACCGCTGATGCCAGGAAAAAGACAGAGCAGCGGCCATTTCCATGCGCGCTCGCCGCGAAACCGCCACGCCGCCACCAAGCCCGCCAGGCCGTAATAGTAAGTCACCTGGATCGCCACCGCATTGACCGAGGCGGTGATGATGGCGCCGACACTGGGCATCAGGCTCGAGGCCCAGAGCAGCACCAGTCCGATGCCGATCAGAAGATACATGGCCCGTGTCGGGCTCTGCGTCTTGTCCGATACTTTGCCGAACAGGCGCGGCATGGCGCCGTCACGCCCCATCGCGTAAAGGGTGCGGGAGAATTGCAGCATCGTGGTCTCCAAGGTCGCGATGGACGACAGGATCACCGCCAGAGATGCCGCCAGCCCGCCCGTGCGCCCCAGCCCAGACGCCACCGCCTGATTGTAGATGATATTGTCGGTGAGGCTCTTGGCATCGCTCAAGGAGAACAGGAACAGCGCCGCCATGGTGAAACCCAAATAATAGAAGATGGTGACGATGACGCTGGAGAAGCCGCCATTGCCGGCGGTGTCTTGGGCATTTTTGGTTTCCTCGCCCAAATTGGCGGTGACGTCCCAGCCCCAATAGAAGAACACCGCCACCAAAGCGCTGGCGGCAAAGCTTTCGCGCGAATAGCCAAGTCCGAACCAGGACCAGGAAAAGACATTCACCGAACCATGCTCCGCCACATGCACAAAGGCGGCGATCAGCACGAAAGTCAGGATGATCAGTTCGACCCCGGTCATCACCAGCTGCACCTTGCTGGTGATCTCGATGCCCATGATCAGAACCAGCGCCACCACCACGAACCAGAGGCTGGCGACTGACGCGGTAATGAACACATTGCCGGTCAATGAGGGATCGATGAAATTCAAGGTCGCCGTGGCGGCGGGAATGCTGCCCGTGACCATGAAGACCAAAGCGGCGATCAAAAGCGCCCAGCCGGAAAAGAAACCGGGCAATTTACCAAACACGGCGGTGGTCCATTGATAGGCGGCGCCCGCGCTCACCGCCTGCTTGTTCAAGGCGCGATAGGCAATGGCGATGCCCAGCATGGGGATGGCGAAAATCACCAGCGCGCTGGGCGACAGCGTTCCCGCTGTGGCCAGAAGCACGCCGGTTGTAACCGCGATGGTATAGCCGGGGGCGCTGCCCGCCACGCCCATCACCAGCGATTCGAAAAAGGAAAGGGAATTCGCCCTTAAACCACCGGCCATGTCGCCCCGCGCCGCCTGCATGGCCGCTCTAACATGGTTTTTGGCACTAGTCTCGCGGGCAGGAATGGGCTACCTCCCCGCCCGAAACGGGTGAGGTGCAGCGATGAAGATCGGCGTCCCCAAGGAAATCAAGACCCTGGAATTCCGCGTCGGCCTGGTGCCGCCGGTTGTGCATCAACTGACCGTCTATGGTCACAAAGTGTTTGTCGAGACAGGCGCGGGCGCGGGCATCGGCCAGTCCGACGAGGATTACCGCAAGGCGGGCGCCGAGATTCTGCCCAACGCGGACGAAGTCTTCAAAGCTGCCGACATGATCGTGAAGGTGAAGGAGCCGCAAGCGGTCGAGATCGCGCGACTGAAGCCGCATCATGTGCTCTTCACGTATCTGCACCTTGCGCCCGATCCGGAGCAGACCAAGGGCCTGATGAAATCCGGTGCCACCTGCATCGCCTATGAAACCATCACCGATGCCAAGGGCCGCTTGCCGTTACTCGCGCCCATGAGCCAGGTGGCGGGCCGCATGGCGACGCAAGTTGGCGCGGCACTGTTGCTCAAGCCGGCCGGTGGCCGCGGCATGCTTCTGGGTGGCGTCCCCGGCGTGCTGCCTGCCAAAGTGGTCGTGCTGGGCGGCGGTGTCTCCGGCACCCACGCCGCCGAAATGGCGGTGGGCATGCGCGCCGACGTGACCCTGTTCGACATTTCGCCCGCGCGGCTGGAAGAACTGGACGTGCAGTTCGACGGCAAGCTCAAGACCGTCTTCTCCACCCATCATGCTGTTTCCGAAGCCTTGACCGACGCCGATCTGGTAATCGGCTGCGTGCTTCTGCCTGGCGCGGCCGCGCCCAAGCTGGTCAAGCGCCAAGATCTGAAACGCATGCGCAAGGGCTCGGTGTTGGTGGATGTCGCCATCGACCAGGGCGGCTGCTTCGAGACCAGCCATCCCACCACGCACGCCGAGCCGACTTTCGAAGTGGATGGCATCATCCATTATTGCGTCGCCAATATGCCGGGCGCAGCACCTCTCACATCCACCTATGCGCTCAATGCCGCCACCGCGCCTTATGTCTACGCGCTGGCGAACAAAGGCGTCGATGCAGCACTTGCCGCCGACAAAGGGTTTGCATTGGGTCTGAATGTGAAGGCGGGAAAGATCACCCATCCTGCCGTCGCCGAAGCGCTGAAGCTCTGAATCGCCGCGCGATCGAATATTTCGTGAGTCGCATAACGTGTGTCTCACGAATTTTCTCCCTTTGCCGCATACGAATTAGCGGTTGACGCGGCGCCGTCGCGGGCGTTTAATTTTTACGCGACGGATGCTCTGCCGCTGGTTTGCTTGAGTGCTTCTCGGGTGCCGTGCGTGGCTTGGAATCCTCTGAGGATCGCCATCGCCAAGGTCTGTTGGAACGGACCAGTTTCACCCGAAGAACCCGTGAACCTGCGTGAACCTCCGCCGCTGGGTAGCAACACTCGCAGGAGGTTCCGCATGGAAGACACGCCACCGGCGATAAGATTCAGGCTCCTCGCGAAGGAGCCAACGGTTCCTTGAAAAAGAACCGCAGCCCACAATTGAATCTGTGAAACACGGGAGAAATCCCGAAGAGCGTCCGGCCTGATGTCGGACCAGAGCCCCGCCGAAAGGCGGGGTTTTCATTGGAAGCCTGCCCGCGACTTTTGTGCGCTTGCGGTCGGCGAAAAAGCGCAGTTCCTTCCTTTCCGCAAACTCCAGGGCGCGGCCATGAAACTGCTTTTTCCTTTTTTCTTACTGTCGGCTTCTGCCCTGGCGGCAACGCCCGACATCACCATCGAAAATGGCTGGATCCGGGCGCTGCCAGGCGCGGTGCCCTCCGGCGGCTATTTCGTGCTGCACAATGCGGGCAAGAAGGCCGCGACCCTGACCGGCGCAGAATCGCCCGCCTGCGGCATGCTGATGCTGCATGTATCGGAGAACAAAGGCGGCATGAGCGCCATGCGGCATGTGGAGAGCGTCGATGTCGCATCGGGCGGCACACTCGAGTTCAAGCAAGGCGGCTATCATCTGATGTGCATGCAGGCCACCGCTGCGATCAAGCCGGGCGCGAGCGTGCCGGTGACGCTTATCTTCCAGGACGGCGCCAAAGTGACGGCGAATTTCGCCGTGCGCGACGCGATGGGCAAATAGGCGTTTAACTTCTCTTGGCGAAGCGGCTGGCCAGGCGGGCGAGAATCTCGTCGGCCTGGAAACCCAGCGCGCCCAGCCGGCCCGACCGCTCCAACAGCGCCATGCCGGAGAGCGCCGCCGCCACCAGCACCACATCGCACTGGCTCTCGCGATTGTCGGATGGCAGGCCACTGGCTTCCGACAAGGCCCGCAAGGCCGCGATCATACGGCCATTGAACAGGCGCTCCGCGTCGCCACTGCCGCCTTCGCGTGGCAGCGCCTGGGACGCCGCCGCAATGGTCTCGGTGCCACCCAGCAGGTTCAGCGCCGCAACACTGGCATTGCGGAAGGTGCCGGCATCGCGCATGGCGCGCGCCAGATGGGTGAGATCGTCGGCCGCCAGCGCCAGCAGCAGATCGTCCTTGTTGCGGAAATAGCCATAGAGACCGGCAGGCGCGAAGCCCGCCTCCGCCGCCACGGCCCTGAGCGACAGGTCGCGGGCGCCATCGCGGGCGGCGACGCGACGAGCAGCATCCAAAATGCAAGAACGTGACGCAGCCTTGGACATGTTGGCGGGACGGGGCTTCTTCCCGGTCCTGCCCATGCTTGGTTCGGCCAGCGCCGCATCGCTCATGGGCTGCGATGATACGTGATTCGCCGGCCTAAATGAAAAGCGGGAGTTCCCGCCCTAATTGGGGTGGGACAGCTTGAAGTCGCTGATGGCGGTATTGATCTCCGATCCCACTTTGATCTTCATCTTCTGGTTGTCTTCGATTTTTTTCTGGGCGCTGGTTTCGATGTAGCTGTCGAAGGTCTTCTTGTCTTCCACCGCCTGTTTCTTCTGCGCCGCGACATAGTCCAGCATGCATTGCTGATAGACGTCCGATTGCGAGATGAAATTCTTGGCATCGTTCACGGCGGCCAGAATCTGCTGCTGCGTGGCGGTATGGCCGTCGGGGGAAACGGGCGCGATCGGAGCCTGGCAATCCGCCTGTGCAAAAGCCTGCGCCGTACCCAGCATGGTCAGAACAGCAAGCGTCAAGCCGAATTTGGCGGGCATGTGATCCGATACTCCCCTGAAAAGCGCCCTTCGAAGGCGGCCCCAAGGTAAGCATAGTTCCAGCAAGCAGGCCAGTGGCGCGGCCGCGCGCGCGCCGTGCGAAATCGTGCGATCTTGGCTGGAAGATTGTCGAGGGAACCGTCAGCCCGTCCGGCGTGACGCTTTTATCTTGGCGACGAAGCAATCGGCGAAGCGCAACAGCAATGCGACCACCATTAACGAAAGACTGAAACCATAAAATATGTCGGGACGATGCGGACCGGAAAGATGCGAAAGACCGGCGCCCGCATAAGCCAGCCAGAAGGTAACCATGCCGACATGAACCAAAGTTCTGCTGATCTGCGCCCCCAAAAAAAGCGCAGCGGGACGGCTGGCAGCATAAGCGATCACCGCAGCCAAGAATCCCGCGCATAAAACGAACAGCATCATGCCGGCTGTAAGATCATCGCGGTTCGGCAGAGGCGCGGTGTTGGGAAGCAGGATGCTGGCCAGATAGACGCCGAAACCGGCGCAAAAACCCCAGACCAATTGCCGCCGCTCCTCGCAAAGGCGCCGCAAGCCAGCGGATGGGATCAGCCGCGCCAGCGGGCCGGCCGTGATGGCGGCGAAATAAATCAGACTTGTGAAGCGCCAGGCGAGTTCGCTTCCCAACCGCATGCCATTGTCGCTGAAGCCGCGCACGGCAAACCCGCTCACCGCCAACAATCCCGCGGTCAGGCCGATCAGGGCCCAGACCGGTGGGCGCGAAAGATGGAATCGTCCGCCCGGGACGAAGGACGAATGATGCTCGATCAGGGCCACGGAGATTCCTGTTGCCGCTCCGGGGAAAAGAACGCGCAACCGGGCGGATTGTGCCGTTCAGGGGCGCGTCAAGGCCACCGCGAAACCGGCAACCGGTTGATTGGCCTCGGTCCGTGGCGAAGCGGCCACAAGACCCGCAACCGCCAGCCCAGCCTGGAGCGCCTGTTGGCGCAGATAGGTTTCGCTGTGCCGCCAGCGGCGCTTGGGGCCTAGCTCGAAGCCTTCGCCGTCCTTGGCTTCGGTGGTGAAAAGAAAATAACCATCCGGCGCCAGATGTGCACCAAGCGTACGAAACAAGGGCTCGAGATCGCCCAGATAGACCAGCGTGTCGGCAGCCAGGATAAGGTCGTAAGCCCCTTCGGGCAGGTTTTCGATGTCGCCCACGATCAAGCGGTCATAAATGCCGCGGGCGCGCGCCTTGTCCACCATAGCAGGTGAAAGATCGATGCCGGTGAGATGCGCCGCCAGATCCTTGAACACCCCCCCGGCCAGACCGGTGCCGCAGCCCAGGTCGAGAATAGAGAGCCCCTTATTTTTGGCCCTCGCCGATACTCCACTATTTTTTTGGGTCGCTCCCGCTCTCGCGGACGCTCCGCTATTTTCTTTGGTCGCTCCCGCTGTCGCGGACGCTCCTGGCATCACCAGATCCGCAAGGTCGCGCAGGATCTGGGGCGCCGCATAGGACAATTGCCCCAGCATGCGGGTGTCATAATCGGCGGAGAATTGATCGAAGAGATGGCGCACATAGCCCGCATCCGAACGTGGCTTGGTCTGGATGGCGCGGGCCCGTTCGGCCAAAGCTTCGATCTCCGGCGAGGGTTCAAGTTCGGTGAAGATCGCCAGCGCTTTTTCCGCTTCGCCCGCTTCCAGCCAGGCGGTCGCCATCAAAAGACGAGCCCGCTCCAGCGCGGGATCGAGCCGCAACGCGCGTTGAAACTCGGCAATCGCGGCGGGCAAGGCACTCGCGGCCAGAAGCGTTTCGCCCAGCGCCATGACCGCCATCGCGACACCGGAATTGAGGGACACCGCTTCCCGCGCTTCTTCCAGCGCCGCCGTCACATCGTTCGAGGCCAGAAGGGCTTTCACGAGGGTCAGGCGCGCCAGAAGACCGCCCCGCCCCGCCACGAGCCGTGCGCGCAGATCGCGCGCCGCATCGGCCGCATGGCCGGATGCGATCAGCCTTTCCGCCTCGGCAATCGGGTCAGTCTCCAAGAATGCAAAGCCCGTTGTTCAGGACGATCGTGCCGGGACGTTCCTTCACGCCGGCGCGGAAGGAGATGGCGTCGCCATCCGCCCAGATCTCGGTGACAATGGTCTCGCCGGGAAAAACCGGCTTGGAGAAGCGCACATCGAATTGCCGGATGCGCTCGGGTTTATAATCCGCCACGGTAGAGAGAATGGCGCGGCAAGCCGTTCCATAAGAACAAAGTCCGTGCAGGATCGGGCGGGGAAAACCGACCGCCTTGGCGAAAGCCGGATCGCGATGGAGCGGATTGCGGTCGCCGGACAGCGCATACAGAAACGCCTGGTCGGGCCGCGTGTCGCATTCCTTGACGAGATCGGGCGCTCGTTCGGGAATGGAATGCGATTCCGGTCCGCCTTCCTTGGGCCCGCCGAAGCCGCCATCG
This sequence comes from Rhizomicrobium sp., assembly GCA_035605955.1. Taxonomy (GTDB): domain Bacteria; phylum Pseudomonadota; class Alphaproteobacteria; order Micropepsales; family Micropepsaceae; genus Rhizomicrobium. Next base: position 8,436 of record DATNGI010000058.1, on the reverse strand, counting down.
CCCCGCGCGAAGATGGAGGAGACGATGGTGAAGAGTTTTTCGCCGCTCGCCTTGTCGCGCACACATCGTTCCTGCACCAGGATCGCGCCCCTGCCTTCGCCCTTGTCCAGCACCGCCAGCATACGCTCGTCGGCGATGATCTCCGCACGCGGCTGTAACGGCTTGTGGAAGGTGATGCGTCGCTCGCCATCCACCACCATCATGAAATTGATCGAGGATTTTTGCGGCATGCGCTGGCGCTCGGGCGGCGCCTCGCCGCGATTGACGACACTGGCAAAGGTGGGAACCACCTTCAGACCGTTATTCTCATAGGCGAAAGCCAGTTCCTTCTCGTCCAGTGGATCGCGCATGAAGCCTACGCCCAAGGCGTAAAGCATCACGTCTTTTTCGTCATAGCGCGCTTGAAGCCCCGTGGCGCCGCTCTGCATCATGTCGTCATAATCTATCGGCATGTTCTTACTCTCTGTGTCGCGCTTGGCGCTTTATAGTTCCTCATGCCGAGCCTGTCGAAGCATGAGAACAAGCATCTGGAGCAATCCTCATCCGGCCACCTGCAGCTTGGCGCGAGGCCAGAGCCTGTGGTCTCATGGGCATCATGAGCACGCCGTCACAATCCGCGCCGCACCGTTCCAATGGTTGTCTGTGGGGCTGTCTCGCCATCATCGCCGTGATCGCGTTGCCCGCCATCCTGGCGGGCGGCTATGGCGCATGGTTCCTTTATCAAGGTTTTCGTCACGATCCGGTGCTGCGGACGGTAACCGTGCTGCTCAACCGCCAGGGATTGGCACATCAGGTCCTGGGCAACGATATTCATGTGACCGGCGTGGAAGGCAATGCCTTTTCGTTTGCGCCGGGAATGGGCGCGCGCACCGGCTATGAAGTGACGCTCTCGGGCGACAAAGCCAGCGGCCTGCTGGACCTGGAAGTCGATTCCAGCCATGGCAGGGTCGACATCCAATCCATGATCCTCACCGTGCCGCATGGCGGACGCTACGATCTGTTGCGGAATGTGGTGCTGCAGCAGCCTAGGAGTGACACGGACTCGATTTGATTAACCCCCTCCGCCTCTTTCGCGCAAGCGCTCAGAGACACCTCCCCCCTCCAGCGCGCTCAGCGCGCGAGGGGGAGGCGGACCTGCGCCAAGGCGAACTAACTTCTTTTCGGAATAGCCAAAGCCGGTCCATCGCTCCAAATGCTTGTGAGCGGCACGCCATTTTTCTCAATGGTAGCGCGAGCGCTGTCATAACCTTCCTGGATCGCCTGCTCGAATTTCTTCCAGTCGCGCAGGCCGATGGTGGGCATGGGCGGTTCGATCAGATAATCGGCCTGCTCGCGCACGACGCGCCGCTGGGCTTCGGAGCCCACCGTGCCCGACCGCATCAGGATCGAAACGATCGAAGGGTGTCCACGCATGCGGTGTTTGAGGAACCAGCGCCAGGGATGCTCGCCATAATCCTCCTCCCGCGCCTGGAGATCGATTTCGCCGGTGATATCGCATGCGATGATGGGCCCCGCGCCAGTCGCGTGCTCGCGCATCACGTCCACCGGAAGATTGTTCATCACCCCGCCATCGACCAGGAGATGTCCATGATAGATCACCGGCGGCAGAATCCCCGGCAGCGCCACGCTGGCGCGAAGCGCCCGCCATAGAGAGCCGCCGCGATGTTCATGGATGCGGCCGGTGGTGAGATCGGACGAAACGCAAAAGAAAGGCTTGGGCAATTCTTCGATCCGGGCGTCGCCGAAATTGGCCCGCAGCATGTTGGAGGCCTTGCGTCCCCTGAGAAGCGCGATCAGCGGCAGGGTGTAATCGTCCAGCGGATTATGCGTGACGAAGACCTCGCGCATCCGCTCGGTCAGTTCCTCCACCGTCCATTCATGCGCCAGACCCGCAGCGATCACCGCGCCGATCGAGGTGCCGCCCAGATGGTCGAAAGGCACGTCGGCTTCCATCAAAGCCTTGATGATGCCGATATGGGCGAAGCCTCTTGCCCCGCCGCCTGCCAGGACCAGGCCCACCGCGCGGCCCGCAATGAAACGCGCCAGGCGATGAACGTCGGCACTGCCGCCAGCGCGGATATGGTGATGGGATTCGAACAGCCCCGAACGCAGCGAGAAATGCTCCGGTAGACCGGCGCGGGCGCCGGGCGGATGCAGCAGCAGCAACTCCGGCAAGCCGCTGGCGCGTTCCTTGAACGCCGGCAGATCCAGCGGGCGCAGCGGCAACGGCCGGTCGGCACGCGCCAGAAGGAAGATGCGGTCGGCTTGGCGCAGGCATTGATGCGTCCAGGGACTGTCCGGCGCATCGCCGCGATAGAACACCACATCATGGGCCGCCTCGAAAGCGTTGAACCATTCCGCGCTCTGCTCGGATGCCTCGTGATCGAGCACGGCAGCCCGGCTCCCTATCTCGCAAAGCGCGTTGGCGATGCGATAGGCGATTGGCGCGGCTTCCAGATTGTCCTGCAACGGCACGATGGCGAAAGTCTTGGGCCGGCCGCCATCGCCGCCGCTCTTGGTGGTCGCGGCCAGCCGCTTCACCAGGATGCGCATCAGATTCATCATCACGCGCGGATGGCGCCCGATCAGCGTCTCGAACCCTTGCGGCGAAATGCGCAGCAATTCGGTATCGCGCAGCGCCACCAATTGGGCGCTGTGCTCGTGATCGCGGGCGATCAAGGACATCTCGCCCACCGTCTCGCCGGCGGGAACATGCGCCACCAGGCGCCTCTGGCCGCGTAAGTCGGACACGAAAACGCCCAGCGAACCGGTTATCACCAGGAATAGCGCCGAATCGTTCTCGCCATCGCGGTCAAGCAGCGCGCCGCCCGGCAGTCCGAACCAATTGGCTTCCGACAGCAGATTCTTGAGAGCGCCCTCTCCCACATTCTCCAGCAGGGAAAAACCCTGGAGCCTTTCGCGCAATTCGTCGGGATAGAGTGTCTGCTGCCCGATGCGGAAGGAGGAGAGAAACGACATGCTCACACTTCTATCACCAAGCCGTCCATCCACCATCAAGGTCGAGCGCGGCTCCGGTCATGTAGCTGGACGCCGGTGACGCCAGAAACAACAAGGGCCCGGCGATTTCCTCCGGCCGTCCGACCCTTCCCAGCATGGTGCGGCCGGAAAGCCGTCGGGTGAGTTCGGGCGGCGCCTTCGCCGGGAACGGGCCGGGCACCAGCGCATTGACGCGAATTCTCTTGGCGCCAAATTCGGCTGCGAGATGGCGGGTCAGTTGCAGAAGCCCGGCCTTGGCGGGTCCGTAATGAAAAGGGCTTTGCTGATCGCGGCTGTCATAGAGGCTGGCATCCGGCGAAACATGGCCATACATGGAGGCGATATTGACGATGCTGGCCTCGCCCGCCTCTGCCACCGCTTGCTGCAAGGCGGGAAGGCCGGCGCGCGCTGCTTCGAACGCAGCCGTCACGGCGCTCTGATACGTCTCTGCGAAGTCGGACGGCTGCAGCGCCTGGAAACTTTTGACTTCCATCGCCACGGCATTGTTGACCAGGATGTCGAGCCGTTTCAGACCGCCAAAGAAAGCGCGCACGGCCGCGATATCGCCCACGTCGAAGGCGGCGCGTTCCACCGAATGACCTTCGCTCCGCAATTGCCGTTCCAACGCGGCCAGCTTTTCGTCATCGCGGCCATTGACGATCAGATGGGCGCCGGCCGCACCCAGGGCGCGGACCATGGTCTGACCCAGATGGCCGCCCGCGCCGGAGACGAAGGCGATGCGGCCCTTGAGATCAAAAATCGAAGGAAGTTCCATCGTCTCGGCGGCGCCTCGCAAAGTGGGACGCTCGCACCGGCATGGTAAAAAAGCCATTTACGCTGCGATGCAACATAGCCAAAAGGTTGCGGCTGACCGCCCTATTGGAAACAGAGGTTCGCCACATTAAGGTTGCAATAACCCCATACTTCAGCAAATCCGAGGGGCGTGTTCGCGCGGCGAAACCATGCCGCCTTAAGCAAAAGGGAATTCTTCGAAATGACGAGCAAAGCTTTTCGCGCCCCTCTGACGGCTGCGCTTTTCATGGCGGCGGCTTCGATGGCGGTGCTGGCGTCCTCCCCGGCGGCGGCGGCCCCGCTCAAACTGACTACGGCGGTCAATAACGCCCTAGCCGAAGAGCAGAAGGCCGAAGCCAAGGGTGACCTGCCCGCGGCGCAGGCCGCGATCGATAAGGCCAAGGCGGTCCCGAGCCCGACGGACAACGACACGTACATGATCAACCGGGTGGCCATTAATGTGGGCATCAAGTCGAACAATCGCGCCGCCGCAGCTGCTGCTGCCGAGGCGGCCGCCGACTCGCCGGCCATGCCCGCCGAGGACAAGGTTCAGATCACCCGCCTGGCGCTGATCCTGGCCAACGACCAGAAACACGCGGACAAGGCGCTCGCCTACGCCAAGACGCTGGACGCGACCAACCCCACCGATCCCGCCATCTTGAGCAACATCACCGTGGCCTATTTCAACGCCAAGGACTATGCCGGCGCCAAGACGATGCTGCAGAAGCAGATCGACGCCGACAAGGCTGCCGGTAAGCCATCCTCGCGCGAGACGCTGCAGAACATGCTGGACGTCCAGGTGGCGCAGAAGGACGAAGCTGGCGCCGAAGCGACGTTGGAGCAGATGGTCGCCGAGTTCAATGATCCCAAGGACTGGACCCAGATGATCGACGTTGCGATCTCCTCCAAGGGCATTCGTGACCTGGAAGTGGTATGGCTGGGCCGCCTGATCTTCCTGGCCGGCGCAACGCCTTCGCAGCAGGACGCCAATCTGTTCGGCGCGACCGCCAGCCATCTGACCTTCTTCGGCGACGCGCAAGTCGCGGCGCAGCATGGTGGCACTGGCTTCCCCGATCCGACCGCGCGAGCCGATGCGGACAAGAAGACCATCCCGGCGCAGATCGCGGCCGGCCAGAAGCAGAATGGCGAGTACAATGTGAAGCTGGCCGAAGCGCTTTACAGCTACGGCATGTACCCGCAAGCCGAAGCCGCGGCCAAGCTGGCCCAGTCCAAAGGCGGCACGAAGGATACCACCGAAGCGCCGATGGTGCTGGGCCAGGCGCTGACCGCGCAGGGTAAGTATGACGACGCCATTGCCGCTTTCGGCCAGGTACAAGGTGGCGGTCCCGCCACCGCGCGCATCACCCGTCTGTGGGTGGCTCTGGCGAAGATCAAGAAGAATCCGCCTGCAGCGCCAACCACCACTGCGGCAGCGCCCGCAAAGTAAGCCTTGTGAATAGGGCGGGACGCGAATTTTCGCGTTCCGCTTTTTTCATTTCGCCCGACAGGCAAGGACCGCAGCGACCATGACTCTGCTGTTCGGTTTCGCGCCCTTCCTTCTCTTCGCCATTCTGTCGCGCCTTTCCGCCGACCTTGCTTTGTGGCTGGCTTTCGCCGCCGCCTTCGTCGTCACCATTCGCGATTTTGTGGAAAGCCCCAGCTTGAGGCTTCTGGACGGCGCCAGCCTCTTTCTATTCGGGCTGCTCGCGCTGTGGCGCGGCTTTGTGATGCCGGAGCTGTCGCTCGCCGCGGTGCGAACGATCGTGGAAGCGGGGCTTTGCCTGGTGATCTTCGCCTCGCTTCTCGCAAGTCGCCCCTTCTCGCTGGAATATGCCAGCCGGGATTCCAAGACCGGACATTGGCCGCTTCCTGTCTTTGTTCGGGTCAACCGGCTGATCTCGCTGGTCTGGGGCCTTTCTTTCGCAGCCATGACGGTGGCGGACGCCGCCGTTGTGTTCCTGCCCGTGCCTTTCTATGTCGCCATCGCCACGAGCGTGATCGTGCTGGCATGCGCCATCACCTTCACCTTGCGTTATCCTGCGCTGGCGGCCAGCCGCCTGGCGCGCTAACGTCACCTCGTCAGCCGCCTGGAGAACCGCCATGAAGCAAGCCGTCATCGTGTCCACGGCGCGAACCGGTCTCGCCAAATCTGTGCGCGGCGGCTTCAACCAAACCCATGGTGCTGTCTTAGGCGGCCACGCCGTCAAACACGCCATCGCCAGGGCCGGCATCGATTCCGCCGAGGTCGAAGACGTTTACATGGGCTGCGGCATGCCCGAAGGCGCCACCGGCAACAATATCGCCCGCGAATCCGCCATCTGGGCCGGCTGCCCGGTGACCACCGGCGGCGTCACCGTCAACCGCTTTTGTTCCTCGGGCCTGCAGGCCATCGCCATGGCGGCGCAGCAGATCATGACCGAGGGTACCGACGTCGCGGTGGGCTCAGGCGTCGAATCGATCTCTCTGGTGCAGATGGGTGGCATAAATCTCAGCCATTTCACCGAAGAACATCTGCTCAAGATCAAGCCGGCGCTTTGGATGTCCATGATCGAGACCGCCGAGATCGTGGCCGAGCGTTATGGCATCAGCCGCGAACGCGCCGATGAATATTCCCTGGAAAGCCAGAAGCGCACCGCGCAAGCGCAGGCGGCGGGAAAATTCAACGAGGAGATCGTGCCGCTCGCCGTCAAGATGAAGAAGGTCGACAAGGCAACGGGCGCCGAAAGCATGGTGGATGTCACCGTCGGCCATGACGAATGCAACCGGCCCGACACGACGCTCGAAGGCCTTGCCGCACTCAAGCCCGTGCATATGGGTGGCCAGCAGGTGGCGCAGGGCAAATACATCACCGCCGGCAACGCCTCTCAGTTCGCGGATGGCGCTGCCGCATGCGTGGTGATGAGCGAAGAGATGGCCGCGAAGAAGAATCTAAAACCGCTGGGCATCTTCAAGGGTTTCGCCATCGCGGGCGTCGAGCCCGAAGAAATGGGCATTGGCCCCGCCTATGCGGTGCCCCGCCTGCTCAAGCGCCACAATCTCACGGTCAATGATATCGATCTGTGGGAATTGAATGAGGCGTTTGCCTGCCAGGTTCTTTATTGCATGGACAAGTTGGGCATCCCGCACGAGAAGCTCAACGTCAATGGCGGTGCCATCTCCATCGGCCATCCTTACGGCATGTCGGGCGCGCGCATGACGGGCCACCTGCTGCTGGAAGGCCGCCGCCGCAAGGCGAAATACGGCGTGGCAACCATGTGCATCGGCGGTGGCATGGGCGCGGCCGGCCTGTTCGAGATTCTGCCCTGATCGCATGATGCGTCCACTCATTCTCGCATCTGCTATTCTTGTCTTGGCTGGTTGTGCGGAACTCGGCTTCGGGGCGAAAACACCAGCAACGCCCGATCCGGCGGCGCGCATGTCCGCCCTGGCCAGCCGGATCGCGGCCGTGGTCGAAGACGAGCGGCTCAAGATCGATCCCACCGCCAAGGCGCTCCAGCTCGACGCGGAATTGACCAAGATCGCCGAGGCACGGGCCCGCGACATGGCGGCAAAGAATTATCTGTCGCATGCCGCGCCGAATGGCGACACGTCTGCCAGTCTGTTGATGGCGGACGATGCCAAATGGCAGGGGCTGTTGGGCGAAAATCTCGCCGCCCAGCATTACGTCAAAGAAAGCGGGGTGGATGTGGAAATCTTCGCGCAGCGCTTTCTCGACGAATGGATCAAAAGCACGCCCCATCGCGAAAATCTCGCCTATGCCGGTTATGACCGCACAGGCGTCGGCGCGGCCGTCAATGGCGATACGGTCTATGTGGCGCAGCTCTTTTCCAGCGATCTGGGTCTCAAGCCTTCGATCGACGCGCATCCCCAAAGCTTGGTGACCAGCTATCCCAGCGCTTCGGCCGCGGAAAAAGATTCCGCGCCGCCTCCGCCGCCCATCCGGCTCCGCGGCGCCATGGGCGGCGGGCCATGATTTTTGTTGCCCCCACCTGTCTGCCAGCTTGGGCTTGGTGCTCCGGCTCACGCCTACGCACTGGCAAGCCCGCTAGCAGACATCTTCCCACCAGTGGCTTCGCTGCGCGGAGAAGAAAGCTGGGGCCAAGACGCTCTAGCGCCTGTTGAAGCTTGGCGTGGCCAGCTCCCCCTGCACGCATGTGAGCCGGCGCGCAAAAGCAAGCTGCGCAAGCCGGAGGGGTTCAGAAAGGAACCGCTAACCAATAAACTCCCTGTTAAGCATGTGGATGCAACATCCTGTGCATGATCAGGCGCCCAGGCCCCTCGGACCCCGCTTACATCGTCTCGGTGTGGGATCGTTACTTTACACTATATCTTGGCGCATTTACCTTTCCTGGTGGGCCACTGGGGCTGGTGATTCGAAATGCGTGCCGAACTACCCTGGAACGTCGCGGGCATCCCGCCGGAGGCGCGGGAAGCCGCTCGCGCGGCCGCGCGCCGCGAAGGGCTGTCGGTGGGCGAATGGCTCACCCGGCGCATCCTTCGCAGCCTGTCGTCGGACATGGGAGAGGAGCCTCAGCCCATGCCGTTTGACCGCGCCACCCTGGACCGCCCCAATCTGGATTCCTGGGGCCTGCCCCAGTCGCCCGCCGCCCGACGCGAGGCTGATGACATCGTGGGCCGGGTAACCCG
>DATNGI010000057.1:0-22454 GCA_035605955.1 Rhizomicrobium sp. | reverse complement strand
TGGTCGCCGACCGAGGCGCCGCCCAAACTCACCAGCAAATCGCATTTTTCCTCCGCCAGCTTTGCAATCGCCTCCGCCCGGTCGGGAAGGATGCCGAGGTCGTGGGCGATCCCGCCCCATTGCGCGATCAAAGGCGCCAGTCCGTATACGGAGGATGCCACCACACCGCCCGGCTTGCGGGGCTCGCCGGGACGCGAGAGCTCGTCGCCGGTGGCGGCGAAGGCAATCACGGGCTTGCGGCGAACTTCTACGTCAGCCACATCGCCGGCTGCCAGAAGCGCCAGGTCGCGGGCCGACAAAGATCGTCCTTTCTCCGCCAACACAGCGCCCGCGCAGAAATCGAGACCGGCAGGGCGGATGAATTTTCCGGGATGTGGCGTTTCGTGGAAGCGTATTGTCTCGCCATCGGCTTCGGCGTCTTCCTGCGCCAGCACCGCATCGGCACCGTCCGGCACTGTGCTGCCGGTGAAAAGCCGCACAGCTTGGTTTTCGCCGACCGTCCCGCCGAAGGGATGACCGGCGGGCGCGGTGCCGATCAGCCGGCGCGGTCCCTGGTCCTGGCTTCGAACGGCGTAGCCATCCATCGTCGAGAGCGGGGCAGGGGGCTGGTCATGCTTCGCGCGCGCATCAGCCGCCAGCGTGCGGCCGATTGCGTCGGGCAAGGTCACGCGCTCCATTTCCAGCGGCCGGAAAGCGGCGAGGATGCGTGCTGTTGCCTCTTCTACACTCAGCATTTTTGGCAACGAAGCAAATCAGTCATGAAACATATCTTCGACGCGCACCCGTGCGGCGCGTGCGAGCTTCTCCGCGACATCCTGCGATAAGCCGCGCGAGCGGCCGGTGAGATAAGAAAGAATCTCGCCGCTGGCGATGCCAGCCTGTTTGGCCCAAACGGTGGGACGCAGGCGATGCGAAGTCATGAAAGCGCGGAAAGCCTCGCGCCGCTGGTCAGGGCCCGATCCTTGTGACGGCGCGCGCGGGGCGGCGACTTCGCCCATCAGGGTCTTGGGCTTCACGCGCGCTTTGGCGCCTATGGGCGCGGGACGCGCTGCCGCCGGCGCCTTATAGTCGCCGCTCTTGCCGCCGGATTTGGCGAGCAGGCGCACATTTTCAATGATAGCGCTTTTGTCCACCGCCTTGATCATGTCGTAGAGCGTCAGCGCCGCCACCGACGCGGCGGTCAAGGCTTCCATCTCCACGCCGGTCTGACCGCTCGTTGCGACTGTGGCCCGAATGCGGATGGCATGCGCTTCGGCATCCGGCGTGAAATCGATTGCGGCCTTGGAGATCGCGAGCGGATGGCAGAGCGGGATGAGATCGGGGACTTTCTTTGCGGCCATGATGCCGGCGATGCGCGCGGCGGCCAATACATCGCCCTTGGGCGCGGTGCCCTCCATCACGGCGGCGAAAGCCTCCGGCGAGATCGACACTGTTGCCTCGGCGCTGGCTTCGCGGGCCGTCACCGGCTTGCCCGACACATCCACCATGCGGGCCGCGCCCTTATTGTCGAGGTGCGAAAGCTTGCTCATTGGCGGAAACCATCGCCCAGAAGCAGACGCGTGGCCGCCTCGACATCCTTCTGCCGCATCAGGCTTTCGCCGACCAGCACGGACGTGACATGCATCTGGGCCAGTCGCTTCAGATCGGCGGGGGCGGACAAGCCGCTTTCCGCCACCAGATGCGCGGATTTGGGCGCTTTTGGCGCCAGCTTTTGGGTCACGTTCAGATCGGTGACGAAAGTTTTGAGGTTGCGGTTGTTGATGCCGATCAGCCGCGCTTCCAGCTTGGCGGCACGTTCCATCTCGGCTTCGTCATGCACCTCCACCAGCGTGTCCATGCCGAAGCGCAGGGCTTCTTCCATCAAGGCGCGGGCCGCCCCGTCATCCACCATGGCCAGGATAATCAGGATCGCGTCGGCGCCCCAACTGCGCGCTTCCGCCACCTGATAGGTCTCCAGCATGAAATCCTTGCGCAGGACGGGCAGGGCTGTGGCGTCGCGGGCCTCAGTAAGGAATTCCGGCGCGCCCTGAAAGGACGGCGCGTCAGTCAAGACCGACAAACAGGCCGCGCCGCCGGCTTCATAGGCCCGCGCGATGGCCGGCGGATCGAAATCGGCGCGGATCAGGCCTTTAGAAGGGCTTGCCTTCTTCACTTCCGCGATCAGACCATATTCGCCGGACGCTTTCTTGGCCTCCAACGCGGCGCGGAAGCCGCGCACAGGATCGGCATCGCGGGCACGGGCTTCGATCTCGGACAGTTTCGCGCGCGCCTTGGCGGCGGCGATTTCCTCTTTCTTGTAGGCGAAGATCTTGTCGAGAATGCTCATGGGCCCGGCGTTTCGCTGCTGGCCGCCTCGCGGGTCGAGGCGGCGACGAGATGATCCAGTTTGGCCTTGGCCGCGCCGCTGTCCAGAGCCTCCCGCGCCAGCGCCATGCCCGACATTATATCCTGGGCCCGGCCCGCCACCATCAAGGCGCCGGCCGAATTGAGGAGAACGATATCGCGATAGGGGCCGGCCTGGCCCGCGAACAGGGCCTTGAGCGCGCCGGCATTTTCCACGGGCGAGCCGCCTTGCAGATCGACCATCCGGACGCGTTTGAGGCCCGCATCCTCGGGCGCGATCTCGGATCGGGTGATGATGCCGTCCTCAAGCCTGGCGACGTAGGTCACATCTGTGGTGGTGAGTTCGTCCAGCCCGTCGGCGCCATGCACCACCATGGCGCGCTCCGTGCCCAGCGCCCTCAGCGCTTCGGCATACGGCATCAGCCATTCTTCCGCGAAGACGCCCACCAGCTGACGCTTGACCCGGGCGGGGCTCGCCATCGGGCCTAGCAGGTTGAAGATGGTGCGCTTGCCGATGGCGCGGCGGGCGGCGGCGACATGGCGCCAGGCGGGATGATGCTTTTGCGCGAATAAGAAAACGATGCCGGTTTCCCGCAAAGTGCGCTCGGCCGCATCGGGTTCCAGGTCGATCTTGACCCCCAACGCTTCCAGGATATCGGCGGCGCCGCTTTTGGAGGACATGGAACGGTTGCCATGCTTGGCGACGGGAACGCCAGCCGCCGCCACGACAAAAGAAACAGCTGTGGAAATGTTGAGTGTGCCCAGGCCATCGCCCCCGGTGCCGCAAAGATCGATCGCCAGCGGCGGGGCCGCGATGGCGCGCATCTGGCCGCGCACGGCCTCGATCGCCCCCACGAACTCCGAAGTCGCGGGTTTGCGCGCCGACAGCGCGATCAAAAAGGCCTTGATCTCGTCCTCCCTGGCCCGCCCGCTTAGCAGCGCGCCGAAGATGCGCTGGGCTTCCGCGGCGGTGAGCGGCGTTTCCGCCACGCGCTTGGGGTCGAAAATCTCCGTCATCGCGTCAGCGCGAGAAAATTGGCGAGAAGCGCGTGGCCGTTTTCGGACGCGATGCTTTCGGGATGAAATTGCACGCCATGGACGGGATGGGATTTGTGCATCACGCCCTGGATGACGCCGTCTTCACTTGTGGCGGTAATCTCCAACGCATCCGGCAGGCTTTCCGGCGCGATGGTCAAGGAATGATAGCGCGTGGCGTTGAAATCATTGTTGAGGCCGCGAAACACGGATTTGCCCGTGTGATGGACGCGCGACAGCTTGCCATGCATAGGCATGGGCGCGCGCACCACCTTGCCGCCATAGGCCTGGCCGATCGCCTGATGGCCGAGACAGACGCCCAAAATGGGGACTTCGCCGCGCGCCTTTTCGATCAACGCCAAACAGATGCCCGCTTCGTTGGGCGTGCAGGGCCCGGGCGAGAGCACGATGCCGCGAGGCTTCAAGGCCAGGGCCTGATCCGCCGTCAGGGCGTCGTTGCGCTCCACCCGGACATCCGCGCCCAATTCCCCCAAAAAGTGGAACAGGTTGTAAGTGAAGCTGTCATAATTATCGATCAGGAGCAGCATGCTCATGCCCTAAGCAATTGATTTTACGTGAGTTTATTTCAGCGGGGCGGCATTCTCGGCCAAACCCGGACGGAAGGAAAGTGCTGGGGTGCGTTGCGAAGAAATTGCTTTAGCCATGCAGGCTGTGCGCGCGGCTGGCCACCCAATCCATGGCCGCGAACAACTGGCCCGAGACCACGAAGGTGAAATGCAGGATCACCAACCATTTGATGCGCGCGGCGTCGAACGGCACGCCGGTCTCGGTCAAGGTCATAAAGGCGCGCAGTAAGGAGATGGCCGACGTCGTCACGATGGACCGACCGTCAACCCGTATTGTCCACGATCCAATCCAGATAGGGCGCAAAGCCAGCCGCGAACGGTTGCGCCACGATTTCGGGCAATTCGTAAGGGTGCAACGCCTTGATGCGTGCGACGATGGTGTCGAAAAGCGCGGCCCGGGTCTTCGCGATCAGCATGATTTCCGGTTCGGCCATCGTGTCGCCCTTCCAGACATAATGGCTTTCAATCTCGAGAAGCTGGACGCATGCCGCGAGTTTCTCGGCCAGCAGGGCCTGGGCGATCCGGCGGGCTTGGGCGCGATCAGCCAGCGTGGTGGTGACGATGCCGAAATCCTGCGCTTTGGTCATGGCGCATCCTGACACGGATTGAGCGCTATGGCAGCCTTTGGGTGCGTCATGCGTTGTCGCAAAAAGGTGAGGTCATGCCCAGGAAGCTCGAAGGCTCGTGCCGCTGTGGCGCGGTTCATTTCAGCGTGATGAGCCACACGCCCTATCCCTATCAACTTTGCTATTGCTCGATCTGCCGCAAGACCGCGGGCGGCGGCGGTTTCGCCATCAATATCATGGGCGATCAAAAGACGATGAAGGTGAGGGGCCGGAAAGCAATCCGCATCTACCATGCCATGATCGACGACGGTGAAGGGCATTGCGAGAAGAGCAGCGCCCAGCGCCATTTCTGTTCAAAATGCGCCACCGCGCTTTGGGCCTATGATCCGCAATGGCCGGAACTGGTGCATCCCTTCGCTTCAGCCATCGACACGAAATTGCCGGTGCCGCCGTCCAAGGTGCATCTGATGCTGCGCTTCAAGGCAAGTTGGGTGAAGCCGGATTTTGGCCGGGGCGATCAGCGCTATCAGCTCTACCCCAAACTCTCGATCGAGGACTGGCACAAGAAACGGAGGCTCTGGATAGATTAGGAGGCCACATGATCCGCAAACTCGCATCCGGCGAATACCGGCTTTATTCCCGCAAGAAGAATCCCAAGACCGGCAAGCGGCGCAATCTCGGCACCTTCAAGACCCGCGCAGCAGCGGAAAAACACGAGCGCGACGTGCAATATTTCAAGCGCCACTAAAAAAGCCGGGTGCTTTTCAGCGCCCGGCTTTTTACTTTCAAGGCTTGGCCGTGCTCATCCTCCCCTGCGCGCGCGTCAGCGCGCTGGCGGGGGAGGGTGAGTAGCGGCAGCGTACGAACATAGCACACAGCCCGCTTGCGGCCGTGGTGTGCGCCTCCCTCGCTTCGCTCGAAGAGGGGCAAGCTTTTCTAAGTTCGCTCGCGCTCACCAAGAAAAGCTAAGCCAAGGGCGGAGGGGGTATCTCAAGCCGGTTGCTTGGTGGTCCTGAGATAAGGCTTGTGCGTCTTATAGCCGGGGAAGAGTTTCTTGGCTTCCTCGTCGCTGACCGCGCCGGTGATGATCACATCGTCGCCTTGTTTCCAATCGACCGGCGTCGCCACTTTGTGCTTGGCGGTGAGCTGCATGGAGTCGATCACGCGGAGGATCTCGTCAAAATTGCGGCCCGTGGTCATGGGATAGACGATCAAGAGCTGAATCTTTTTGTCCGGGCTGATGATGAAGACATTGCGCACCGTGGCATTGTTGGCGGGGGTGCGGCCTTCGGAGGTGCCGGATGTATCGGCCGGCAGCATCCCATAGAGCTTGGAGACTTTGAGGTCGGTGTCGCCGATCATGGGATAGTTGGGGCCCATCCCCTGCGTTTCGGCGATGTCGGCGGCCCATTTGCCATGGTTCTCCACCGGATCGACGGAAAGCCCGATCACCTTGACGCCGCGCTTGTCGAATTCCGGCTTGAGTTTGGCGACCCGTCCCAGCTCGGTGGTGCAGACCGGCGTGAAGTCCTTGGGATGGGAGAACAGCACCACCCAATTGTTGCCGGCCCAATCGTAGAAATCGATTTTGCCTTCCGTGGTATCGGCGGTGAAATTCGGCGCAATGTCATTGATCTGCAGCGGCATGGGGACACCTTTCAGCGTTGGTTTTGCGAGGGGAAATCGGTCAGAGCCTAACGCAAAGCTGCACGCCCCGGTAGCGGTCAATGGCCCTTTGCGGCGCAAGGGGATGACACATTTGCATGACGGATCGGAGTTGCATTTGCAGCTCGCCTGGCGCAAAAGCTGGCGCCAGGTGCAAGGTGTAGGGAACGCGGTGCAACACCGCGGCTGCCCCCGCAACTGTAACCGGCGAGCCTTCGTCCAACTGCCACTGATCCTTTGGGATCGGGAAGGCGGGCCAAGGCCCTGACCCGGAAGCCAGGAAACCTGCCTCGCACCGTCGTCCAGTTTTCGGCCGGGGTGCGCCGAGAATTACGGGGTGAACCGTAGCGGCGACAAGCTTGGAGTCGTCGCGGGGCATTTGTGATTGATTTTCATTTCCACTCCGCCGTGGCGGCTCCTGAACCCCTTCAGGAGACCTCATGTTGAAATCTTTTCTTCTTTTCGGCGCGGCGATCGTTGCTTTGACGAGTGCGGCCCGGGCGCAAAGCGAAAGCGACCTTGCCGTGCCGCCCGAAAGCGTGGTGGTGACCGCGACCCGCATCGCCACGCCGCTCGATCAAGTGGGAAGCAGCGTTACAGTCATCGACGCCGCCGATATCGCGGCCCGGCAGCAGCGTTCCTTGCCGGATGTGTTGCGCGATGTTCCCGGCCTCAACATTGTCCAGGTGGGTGGCGAAGGCGGTCAGGCCTCGCTCTTTCTCAGGGGCGGCAACTCCAATCACACCAAAGTGTTGGTGGACGGGATCGATGTCGCTGATCCGTCCAATCCCATCGGCGCCTATGATTTCGGCAAATTCAACAGCGCCGATATCGCACGGGTGGAAGTCTTGCGAGGGCCGCAATCGGGCCTTTACGGCTCCGACGCCATTGGCGGGGTGATCAATATCATCACCAAGTCGGGTAACGGGCCCTTGTCGCTCGCCGCCGAAGCCGAAGGCGGCAGCTTCGACACCTTCAACCAGAGCGCCACCATCAGTGGCTCCCAGGACGCATTCCATTATCGCGCCACCTTGGCGCATCTGCATGCGGGGGCGACGCCGGTGACGCCGCTCGATCTTCTGCCGCCGGGGCAAAAGCGCAATGACGATTATTTCGACAATCTCACCGCCTCGACCAAGCTGGGTTATGATGTGGCCGAGAATTTCGATCTGGGTTTTAGCGGCCGCGCCAGCAACAGCCTGTCGCGCGTGACGGGAGATGCGTTCGACCCCAACACCTTCGCCTCCTTTCCCTCGCCGCTTCAGACCCGCATCGACACATTGAGCTATGCCGCGCGGGGCACGGCGCACTTGACGCTCGGTCCGGCCGAGCAGACCTTGGGTCTCAGCTATTCCAGCACCGTCACCAGCGATATGGACCCCAACAATGGCTCCATCCCGTCATCCGGCGACCGCATCAAGCTGGACTGGCAGGGGCAGGCACAGATCCTGGACGGCGAAGTGATCGTGCTGGGCGCGGAGACCGGCCGCGATGCGATTCATATTCCCCTGTCGGCCGGCGTCACCACCAATGCCGGGTTTGGGGAACTGCAATCCAGCATGACCGATCTGTTCGGCTTGAGCGTGGATTTCCACAACAGCGTCAGCGTCCGCTACGATGACAATAGCCGCTTCGGATCCAAGACCACTTGGCATGTCGCGCCGGTGCTGGCCTTGAAGGAGACCGGGACACGGCTTCACGCCAGCTATGGCACAGGCTTCAAGGCGCCATCGCTGGAGCAATTGTTCCTGAGCTTCCCGGCTTTCTTCTTCTTCGCCAACCCGAACCTCAAGCCGGAGACCAGCGCGGGCTATGATGTGGGCGTCGATCAGAGTTTCGGCGCGGTGACGGGCGGGATCACCTGGTATCACAACAACATCAAGAATTTGATCGAAACCGATCCGGTCACTTTCTCTACCGACGTCAATATCGGCCGGGCCCGCACGGAAGGGATCGAGGCTTATTTGGCGTGGCAGGCTTTCGACACGCTGAAGCTGCGCGCCGATTATACCTATACCGAGGCCCAGGATGCCGATCTCCATCAGGAGCTGGTGCGCCGGCCCAAGGACAAGTTCAGCGCCAGTGCAAGCTGGCAAGCTCTGGAAGCGCTGAACCTCAACGCCGATCTGCTCTATGTCGGAAGCTGGATCGATGGCAGCCGCGACTTCTCGGTATCGCGGCTGAACGCGCATCCCTATTGGACGCTTGATCTTGCAGCCTCCTATGCTCTGACCGAGACTTGGGCATTGACGGGGCGGGTCAACAATCTGCTCGACAAGCGCTATGAGAATCCGGTGGGATTCCAAGGCCCCGGAATCGGAGCCTATGCTGGAGTCAAAGCGAGCTTCTGAATGATACGAGTATCGGGCGCGGCCTTCCTTTTGCTCCTGGCGACAGGGCAGGGGATGGCCGCGCCAACCTCCTCCACATCAGGGCCACAGCGCATCATGTCGCTCAAGATCTGCACCGACGAGTTGCTGATGGACCTGGCACCGCCCTCGCGCATCGCCTCGGTCACCTTTCTGTCGCGGGAAAAAGCGGCGCTGAAACTCTGGCCGCAAGCGGCACGCATTCCTGTCAATCACAACAGCCCGGAAGAAGTGCTGGCGACGCGACCGGACCTGATCCTGACCGACAGCTTTACCTCGCCTGAGATGCGCGCCCTGCTGGCGAGAAGCGGTGCGCGGGTGGTGGAAGTGCCGCCGGCGGAGAATTTCGATCAGATCCGGACCGTCGCCAGGCTGGTGGGTGATGCCGTGGGCGAGCCGGCCAAAGCCGAAGCCATGATCGCGCAAATGGATGCGACTTTGCGCATGCTGGCGGCAACCAAACCGCCCCGTCCGATCCGGGTTATGGGCTGGGGCGGCGGTGGCTTTGTGCCCGGCCGCTCGACGCTCTTCAATGCCGTGCTGGAAGCCGCGGGCGGAAGCGACATCGCCGATGTCGACCGCTATACCGATGTGGAGGGCCTGATCGCCGCCAAGCCCGATGTGCTGGCCTATGGCGATGATTATATCGACACGCCCAGCCTGCGGATGGATCAGAACGCGCATCCGCTTTTGCTGAAATTCTATGGCAATCGCCGCATCGTTTATCCGGCGGCCTATCTCAATTGCGGCCTGTCTGAAAGCGCGATGGCGGCGGCGATGTTGCGCCGCCAGCTTCAGACGGCGATGGCCAAGCCCGGTGGTGTGCCATGAGGCGTTTGTCGCTGCTTCTGGCGGTTCTCACCCTCATCCTTTTTGGCCTGTCTCTGTTGGCGGGGCGGGTCTGGCTTTCGCCCGAGGATATTTTCTTCGGACATAAGATGCTGGCATCGCTCATCGTGACGGACATCAGGCTGCCGCGTGCCGTGCTGGCGCTGCTGGTGGGTGGGGCGCTGGGTCTTTCGGGCGCGGTGCTGCAAGGCTTGACCCGCAATCCGCTGGCCGAGCCCGGATTGCTTGGCGTCTCCACCGGCGCGGCGTTGGGTGCGATCCTGGCGATCTATTTCGGCGTCACGGCCATTTCCGGCGTGGCGGGACCGCTGCTCGGTCTTGCCGGCGCGCTGGCTGCCTGTCTTTTGACCTTTGGGTTGGGGCAAGGCGGCGGCACCATCACATTGGTCTTGGCGGGCGCCGCCGTCTCAAGCCTCACCGCGGCCGGCATCGCGCTCGCCTTGAACTTTGCGCCCAACCCCTATGCTGCCTATGAAATCATGAACTGGCTTCTAGGTTCGCTGGCCGACAAGAGTTGGACGCAGGTCTGGTTGATCCTGCCTTTCATCCTGATCGGCGGCGGCCTTCTCGCAACCACCGGCCAGGCGCTGGATGCATTGAGCCTGGGCGAAGCGCAGGCCGAAAGTCTGGGCATCAATCTCACGCGGCTGCGGATCGCGGCCATTGCCGGCACCGCGTTGGCGGTGGGCGCGGCCACGTCCGTCACCGGCGCCATCGGTTTCATAGGCTTGGTAGCGCCGCATCTGGCAAGGCCATTTGTCGGCCATCAACCCAGCCGCATTTTGCTGCCGGCGACCTTGGGCGGTGCGCTGCTGCTTCTTGTCGCCGACATCGCGGCACGGGAGATCCATCTCGGCCCGGAGTTGAAACTTGGCGTCTTCACCAGCCTGGTCGGCACGCCATTCTTCTTCTGGCTGGTGGTGCGGCTGAAACGGACTTCTCCATGAGAAGGCTTGGCCCATGAGCGTGCTCCTCGCCGAACATCTCAGCGTGAACCGGGGCGGTCGCGCCATTCTCAACGATGTCTCGTTGATGGCTGGGCCGGGCGATTTCGTTGCTGTGATCGGA
Organism: Rhizomicrobium sp.; assembly: GCA_035605955.1. Classification (GTDB taxonomy): domain Bacteria; phylum Pseudomonadota; class Alphaproteobacteria; order Micropepsales; family Micropepsaceae; genus Rhizomicrobium. The sequence continues at coordinate 11,972 of DATNGI010000057.1, read as the reverse complement.
CCCAATGGGGCGGGCAAATCTACATTGTTGTCGGCGCTGGCGGGTCTTGTCGTGCCCGCAAATGGCGAAATCAGCCTCAACGGCGTTCCGCTGCACAAAATTCCGCGCAAGGTCCTGGCGCGGCGGCGCGCCTATCTGCCGCAAAATCCTCTTTGCGAATGGCCCCTGTCGGTTGAGCGGCTGGTGGCCTTGGGATTGACGGCGCATCTTCCGGCGCTGGGATCGTTTCCAGCCTGGTTCGACGACGCCATCGCGGCCGCGCTCAAGGATCACGATCTCGCCAGCCGGCGCGAGCAGCCGGTCACCACTCTGTCCGGCGGCGAATTTTCCCGAGCCATGCTGGCGCGCGCCATGGTGGGCCGTCCGGATATCCTGATCGTGGACGAGCCGGTGACAGGCCTGGATCCGGTGCATGCCTTTACCGCCATGGCCCGGCTTTCCGCCTGGGCCGCCGCGGGACATGCGGTCATCGCCTCGCTGCATGATCTGACTCTAGCCGGCCGCTATGCCACGCGCGTCCTGGCGTTGAAGGAGGGCTCCCTGGCAGGCGAGGGTGCTCTCGATGGCGCCTTGATCCGCAATGTGTTCGGCGTCGCGGCGGAAATACGCGGCACGGGCAGCCATTTTGCCGTGGATTTTCTGACGCCCAAGGCCGGAACGGACGACCGCTTCTGAAATCTGCCGGATCGGCTATAGTTCGCGCGTCTCGGCGGCGGGGGTTCGAATGATCTTGAAGCGGCTTGCACTAGGGGCATGCGCGATCGCAATGCTGGCGGGCAGCGCTAACGCGCGCGTGGTCAAGCTTCGGATCGAACATCGCGAAGCCGTTCTGAACGGCAAAGCTTTCGGCCGCGCGGGTGCTTACGAGAAGCTGGTCGGCAAGGTCGATTTCGCGCTCGATCCCAAGGCCGCGATCAATCAGAAGATCGTCGATCTGGGTCTGGCACCAAAAAACGCCAAGGGCGAAGTACAATTCAGCGCCGACTTCTTCCTGCTGAAGCCGGTCGATGCGGCCAGGGGCAACGGCCGGTTGTTCGACGAGGTGGGCAATCGTGGCGGCAAGGCCATGTTGCAGACTTTCCAGAAGGCCAAGGGCAGCAAGGATCCCGCCACGGCCGAAGAATTTGGCGACGGCGCCTTGATGAACCAGGGCTACACCTTGCTTTGGATGGGCTGGCAGTGGGACGTGCCGCAGGGCCAGATGCGCATGGACATGCCCATCGCCACCGATCACGGCAAGAAGATCACGGGTTTGGTCAGGGGCAATTTCGTGCCCAACGACAATTCGCCCACCCAGTCGCTGGCCGACCGCAACCATCTGGCTTATCCGATCGACGATCCGGACGGTCCCGACAGCGTGATGACGGTGAGGGACAATGCCGCCGACAAACCGACGGTGATCCCGCGCGCGAAATGGCATTTTGTGGGCGATGCCAGCGTATCGCTGGACGGCGGTTTCCAGTTAGGCCGCATCTATGACGTGGTCTATCGCGCGCGTGAGCCGCGCGTGGTGGGCACCGGCTTGGCGGGCCTGCGCGATCTGGTGAGCTTCTTCAAGCACGACCAGAGCGACTTAAATCCCATGCATGGCATCAAATATGCCTATAGCTGGGGCGTATCGCAGAGCGGCCGTTATCTCAGGCAATTCCTCTATGAGGGCTTCAACGAGGACGAACAAAACCGCAAAGTCTTCGATGGGGTGATCGACGAAGTGGGCGGCGCTGGCCGCGGCTCGTTCAATTACCGTTTCGGCCAGGCGTCACGCGACGCGGAGGAATTCTTCGACTTCTTCTATCCGGTCGACATGTTCCCCTTCACGGATGGGGCAGAGACCGACCCGGTCACCGGCAAGACGGACTCGCTCTTGGGGAATGCCGAGGCGCATCATGTGCGGCCCAAGCTGTTCCACATTTTTTCCAATTCCGAATATTTCAACCGCGCCGGTTCGCTGATCCATACCGACGTGACCGGCACCAAGGACATCGCGCCGCCGCCGGACAGCCGGATCTATTTCATCGCGTCCGGTCCGCACGCCTTCGGGCCTTTTCCCCCCGTCAAGGCCAACGGCGCGGAGGGTCTGAACAATCCGGTGATCCGCAATCCCATCACCCGCGCGCTTTTGCGGAATCTGGACCAATGGGTGGTGAACGGGACCGTGCCGCCGGATAGCCGCATCCCCCATATCGCCGACGGCACCCTGGTTCCGACCGAGAAGGCGGGCTGGCCCAAGATCGCTGGCGTGCCCTTCCCGGTGCCGCACGTCAAAACCTATCGCCTGGATTTTGGGCCGGAATGGAAGGCAGGCATCGTCCTCAACGAGCCGCCCAAGGTGGGCAAGATCTATGTCAATCTGGTTCCGGCGGTGGATCGGGGCGGTAACAGCAAGGCCGGCATCCATCTTCCCGCCATCGCGGCGCCGGTGGGCACTTATGGCGGCTGGAATTTCCGCGATCCCGCCATCGGCCGTCCGGACCAGTTGTTCGGTGAGATGGGCTCGTTCCATCCTTTCGCGCGCAACGCGGCGGAGCGCCAGGCAAGTGGGGACTCGCGGCCCTCCATCGCCGAGCTTTATCCCAACCGCGATGCCTATGTGGCCAAGGCGATGATCGCCGCCCATGAATTGGTGAGAGACCGGTTCCTACTGCCCGAAGATGAGCAGGAACCTGTGGATCAAGCGGTCGCGCTTTATGACTGGGCGGTGCAGGCGGACCGCAGATAGCCCCAGGCGGGAGGCCGGTCGGCGCAGAACCTTTTGTGCTGCTTGAGTCCCTGATTTGCCGTCAGTGCCAATTGCGAAGGTTTATTTTTTATTGCCATGAAAATTTTTTGCTTGCGGGCTTATCCACAGGCCAAAACGCCTTGACGCAACCCAAGTTTGGGGCACTAGATATGGCGGCAGGGTTGTCCGATTTGTCATATTTCTAGGGGTAATGGAGGCATCTGGTGGGTCCGAAGGCGGCCCGGCCAATGCCCCGAAATTCCCCTCTCGGCAGCCCGGAATTTTTTAGCGGTTCGGGCCGATTGGCCTTCCGCATTAGGCATTTGGGGGCAGGCATGTCGGCGGCAGGCAAACTCGATTTTCTGGGTGATTTCGACGATCAGGGACAGCTGGTCGAAACACCTTATCGCCCGCAACTGGCCAAGAGACTGGTCGCCCAAAGCACCGTCATCCGGGTCAAAAGGCCGGAACCCGCCAAGGCCCAGAACAAAGTCACACAGGATCGGGCCAAGCCCTCCGCTCAGCCGCCCATGCCGGGCCCGCTGTCGCGCAAGCCCATTCCTTCCGACCTTACGCTGGACCATGGGCGCGATATTCTTCTGACCGCGTTCGGCAAGGCCACGCTCAGCGACCGCTATCTGATGCCGGGCGAAAGCTTCCAGGATATGTTCGCGCGCGTCTCCTGCGCATATGCCGATGATGTGGCGCACGCCCAGCGGCTGTACGACGCCATGAGCCAGCTTTGGTTCATGCCGGCGACGCCCATCCTCTCCAATGGCGGCACCAAGCGTGGGCTGCCGATCTCTTGCTTCCTGAATGATGTCTCCGACTCGCTGGACGGCATTGTCGGCGTCTGGAACGAGAATGTGGCTCTGGCCTCGAATGGCGGCGGCATCGGCACCTATTGGGGCAAGGTCCGTTCCATCGGCGAAAAGGTGAAGACCGGCCAGACGTCCGGCATCATTCCCTTCATCCATGTGATGGACGGGCTGACCCTGGCGATTTCGCAGGGGTCGCTGCGCCGCGGTTCGGCGGCGGTCTATCTCGACATCACCCACCCCGAGATCGAGGAGTTCCTGGAGATTCGCAAAGCCTCGGGCGATTTCAACCGCAAGGGTCTCAATCTCCATCACGGCATCAATATCACCGACGAGTTCATGCATGCCGTGCGCGACAACAAGATGTTCGGTCTCAAAAGCCCCAAGACCGGCGAAGTGCTGCGCGAAATCAATGCCCGCCAGCTCTGGCAGCGCATCCTGGAGACGCGGCTTCAGACCGGCGAGCCCTATATCCTCAACATCGATGCGGTGAACCGGGCGCTGCCCAAGCACCAGCGGGAGCTGGGGCTCAGGGTCAACACCTCGAATCTGTGCAGCGAGATCACGCTTCCCACCGGCATCGACCATACCGGCACCGACCGCACCGCGGTCTGCTGCCTCTCCTCCCTCAATATCGAGACCTGGGACCAGTGGGCCGAGGCGGAAGGTTTCATCGAAGACGTGCTGCGGATGCTGGACAATGTCCTGACCAGCTTTATCGAAAGCGCCCCCGAGAGCATGGCGCGGGCGAAATATTCGGCGCTCCGCGAGCGTTCGGTGGGCTTGGGGGTCATGGGCTTCCACTCCTTCCTTCAGTCCAAGTCGATCCCTATGGAAAGCGCCATGGCCAAGTCCTGGAATCTGCGCATCTTCAAGAAGATACGGCGGGAAGCTGATGCGGCGTCTTATATATTGGCGGAAGAGCGGGGCGCCTGCCCGGATGCCGCCGAGAAGGGTATGAAGGCTCGCTTCAGCCACAAGATCGCCATCGCGCCCACCGCTTCGATCAGCATCATCTGCGGCGGTACTTCGGCTTGCGTAGAGCCGATCCCGGCCAATGTTTACACCCACAAGACGCTTTCGGGCGCCTTCTCGGTGCGCAATCCCTATCTGCAGGACCTGCTGGAATCCAAAGGGATGAACACGTCTGAGGTCTGGCAGTCCATCGTTGAACAGGAAGGCTCGGTGGCGCATCTGGACGGCCTGACGGAAGACGAGAAGTCGGTGTTCCGCACCGCCTTCGAGATTGACCAACGCTGGGTGGTGGAACTCGCGGCGGACCGCACCCCCTATATCTGCCAGAGCCAGTCACTCAATTTGTTCTTGCCGGCGGACATCGACAAATGGGACCTGCACATGCTGCACTGGACGGCGTGGGAGCGGGGGATCAAGAGCCTCTATTATTGCCGTTCTAAATCTATCAGCCGCGCCGGCTTCGCGGGCCAACTGGAAAAGAAGAAGGGCGACAGCAAGATCGTGGCCGAAGCTCGTACCGATTATGAAGAGTGCCTGGCATGTCAGTGAATTTGGGAAGCATTGACCCGCGTTCCCTGATCGGAACAGGCAAGGTGGGGCTTCTCACCTCCAGCGGCACATATGACGTGGAGCGCTATCCCTGGGCCTATGAATGCTGGAAGCGCCAGCAGCAGACCCATTGGATGGGCGAGGAAGTGCCCTTAGGCGCCGACATCAAAGATTGGCAGTCCGGTCATCTGACCGAGGCGGAGAAAGGCCTTCTCACCCAAATCTTCCGTTTCTTCACCCAATCCGACGTTGAAGTCGGCGACAATTACCTGAAGCGCTACATCCCCATCTTCCAACCCCTGGAAGTGCAAATGATGATGGCCGCCTTCACCAATATGGAGACGGTGCATATCGACGCCTATGCGTTGCTGCTCAAAACCCTTGGCATGCCTAAGACCGAGTTCGAGGCCTTCCGCGATTATGACGCGATGCGAGCCAAAGCCGATTACATGCATACCTTCGGTGTGAACACGGTCAGCGATGTAGCCCGGACCTTGGCCATGTTCGGCGCCTTCACCGAAGGCATGGCGCTGTTCGCAAGTTTCGCCATGCTTCTCAACTTCCCGCGCAACAACAAAATGAACGGCATGGGCCAGATCGTCAGCTGGTCGGTGCGCGACGAGAGCCTGCATTGCGAAGGCATCACCAAGCTCTATCACGCTTGGAATGAAGAGACGGGCGCGGTGACCAAGGCGGTGCGCGACGACATCATGGATGTGGCCAAGACCATGGTGAGCCTGGAAGAGGGTTTTGTCGACCTGGCCTTCAGCTTGGGTGAGATCAAGGGCATGACGCCCGCCGACATCAAGGCCTATGTCCGCTATATCGCGGATTGGCGCTTGACCCAGCTGCGCCTTTCGCCCGCGTTCGGCAATTTCGAGGAGACGGAGTCCGGCTACAAGCAGGTCAAGCCGCATCCGCTGCCCTGGCTGGTCGAGATCCTGAATGGAGTCGAGCACGCCAATTTCTTCGAACAGCGCGCCACCGAATATTCCAAGGGCGCCACGCGCGGCTCTTGGGACGGCTATGGCGGAGTGTGGGATTCCTTCGACCGGCGCAACCGCGCCGCGGCGGAGTAAGGCCTAAAGGTCGAGCGTCAGGCTCCAGCGGGCCTGAGTTTCTTCATCGCTTCTGGCATGGCGGGCGTGTTCTCAGGCACAAAAAGCCGGGTGCGGCTTTTCAAATGGGGCACACGGTTCACATCCATACGGCGGGAAAGCGCGCGTAGATAGAAGAATTCTTCTTTGCCGGCGAGTTCGAAACCCGCGAATTGTTTTTTGCCGTCCTGGAATTCGCGGTCGCTGACCGCGTCCTCGAACAGGCCGGACCAGGCCGCACTTTCCGACGCGATGCCGGCGCCCTCGTCGAAATGGATCTTGCGCCGGTCACGGATCAGTGCAGGCAGGGCATCCGGATAAAGGTCATAGAGCGCCCTGAGCGGCTGTTTGCCCGACGGCAGGCCGTCGATAGTCTTGAGCAGCGCGTCGGCATCCAGGCTTAGCGCATGCTCCACCACCGCCAGATCCAGGAACGGCTCGCGGATTTCCAATTCGAAGCGCATGGCCGAGCGATCCACCCGCTGCAGATTGGCCCGGTGCATCATGCTGAGGCATTGTTCCTGGACATGCCGGCCGAGCGCGGTGGATTGGGAGAAAGCATGCTCCAGCGGCCCGTAACCCGCAAACAATTCGTCGGCGCCTTCGCCGCACAAAGCGACGCGAAAACCGTCTTCATGGATGCGTTTCGAGATCAGATGGGCATAGAGGCTGGGGCGTATGATGGCGGGTTCGAACGCTTCCACATCCTGCGCCACCGTTTCGAGCAGCGACAAAGTCTCCGGCCCTCGCGCATCGAATCGCACCTCGCGCATGTCGAGGCCGCTCTGGTCGGCATAGGCTTTGGCATAGCGGTAGTCGGGAGCGTCAGGGCCCGCGATAATATAGCCCGGCATCTCTGGCCGATGGCGGCGGGCATAATGCATCACCAGGGTGGAATCGATGCCGCCACTGAACAGGCCCGCCACCGGAAGATCGGGAGGCAGGCGTTTCGCCACCGCTTCGGCCAGCAACGTGTCGAGAGTTTCCGGCGACGCCGCGTTCGACCCCGATGGCGGCAACTGATAGAATTGGCGACAGAAATTGCGGGTGAGCAGATAGCCGGGCGGCAGCAGCATCACTTCGCTGGTCGGGCAGGCATCCAGCAGCGGCTTGATCTCCGAACAGAACAGAAAGCGCGCGCCTTGCTGCACCAGATAGAGCGGCTTGACGCCGAAGGGATCACGCGCCGCCAGAAACTCGCCGCTCTCTGTGTCGATCGCGACAAAGGCGTACATGCCGGCAATTCGTTTGAACGCCTGCGCCCCCCACACCTGCAGCGCATTAACCAGGACTTCCGTGTCGCTCTCGGTGCGGAAGCGGATGCCGAGTTTTTCCAATTCGCCGCGCAATTCGGCGTGATTGTAGATTTCACCATTAGAGGAGAGCAGCAACCGGCCATCAAAGGAGGCTTGCGGTTGCGCGCCATGGGCCGCATCCACGATGCGCAGCCGCCTTGTCGCCATGGCGAAGTCCTGGCCCGGGGTAACGATAGGATCGGTGATGTCGCCGCGATGGGTGATGCCCGCGATTAGCTGGCGGACGGTTTCCGCCGCATCTTTCCAATTGACCGCAACCGCTATGCCGCACATGCCGAAGGACCGTCCTGAAATGGCCGGTCAAGCTAGGCGAATGAGGGTTAATGTCGTGATAACCCTGTTTAGACGGCGGCCCCTCAAAGGGCGGTAAGAGGAAGCCCGCTTTCGCGCCAGGTCTTGATGCCGCCATCCAGCGCCGCGGTATGGGTATAGCCCAATTCTCGCAAGGTGGCGGCGGCAAGGGTGGAGATATGGCCGAACTCGCAGCACACCAAAATTCGCTGGGTAGGGTCGGGCAGCTCGGTGTTGACGCGCAATTCGAGTTGCCCGCGCGGCAGATGCTTGGCGCCGGGAATATGTCCGGCGGCGTAAGCCTCTTTCTCCCGCACATCTAGCAGCACCAATTCCGGATCGTTGCGTTTCACCCGTTCCGCCAGTTCCGCCATGGAAATGAAGGCGATATTGGCGGCGGCGTCCGACAGCATCTGCGCCACGGTCTTGCCGCCGCTCATATTGGTGCGCAACGCTTCCGTCAGATGGGTCGGTGCTTCCAGATTGAGGGTGCGCATCATGGCCACGAATTCGTCGCGGCCGCGCTTTTGCAGGCGGGGATTGTTCGCCATTTCATCGCCAATGGTGGAATGGCTGCGGCCCTTATAGTCGTGGGCGGGATAGACCTTCAGCGCCGGATCAAGCTTTAGCAGCCGGTTGAATAGGCTGTCATGCAGCGCCTCGGGGTCGCCGGTGGGAAGGTCGGTGCGTCCCGTGCCGCCGATCAATAGCGTGTCGCCGGTAAAGACCCGGTCTTCCGCCACCATGCACATGGAATCGCGGGTATGGCCGGGTGTGTACAGCGCCGTCAGCCGCATCTGGCCGACGCGCAGGATCTCGCCATCGCACAGCCGGAAATCGGCGTAGGGCGCGGGTGACAGGCGGTGCGTCACCACTCGCACATTCAAGGTGCGGCCAAGTTCCCGTGCCGCGGAGAAATGATCGGCATGGGTATGGGTGTCGAGCACATATTTGATGCGCAAGCCGTCCTTCGCCGCCAGGCCCAGATAATGGTCCGTCTGCTTGAGATTGGGATCGATCAGGACGGCGGCGTGCGTTTCCTCGCAGCCCAGAAGATAGGACTGGCATCCTCCCGTCGCGATTTGCTCAAAAATCATGCGTTCCGTCCCGAGACTTAGTTTGCCAGAAAAGGCTCATCATGGCGACCGGAGCGCGGCGCGGAAGGCGCGGTCGCGTTTCAATGCATATTCCCGCGCCATAGCCTTTCGCCGGGTGCGGTGTTTCTCGGCATAGATCAGCGACCAGACTTGTCCCCTGGTAAACTTGGCCCCCCGGCTGACCTTGTCGCCGCCCGCCGCCACGCCGTTATGTTCCGCGAGGCGGCGGTCCAGGTCCAACGTCCAGCCGACATAAGTCCTTGTCCGGCCGGATTTGTTGCGCGCGATCAGGACATAGACAAAAGAGGGCATCCCCTTAGCTCCGCTATTTTCGCAAAGCTGACAAGGCGCAAACAGCGGATTGCCGTCCTCGCGGTCCGGAGCTATATCGCTGCCTAAGCAATTATTGCTTGCGCAATTATTATCCCTGTCAGGACTAAGGCTATGAGGCCTTTTTATCGCGCCAACGACTACAACATGAAGAATTCGGTGGGTTATCTGATCCGCCGGACGTCCAATCTCATGCTTCCCCAAATGGAAGCCTTGTTCGAGGACGCGGCGCTGACTTTCTCTCAATGGACGGTGCTGATGGCGTTGCGCGAGTGGGGCAATTCGACCTCTGTCCAGCTCGCCCGCGACATTTGCCATGACACGGGCTCTCTGACCCGCATTCTGGACGAATTGGAGCAGCGCGGGCTGGTGGCGCGGACGCGAAACGAAACCGACCGGCGCAGCGTGACAGTCAGTCTCACCTCGCAGGGCTTGGCGCTTGTCGAAAAGCTGCTGCCCCGGGTCGTCGAGCATTGGAACACGCTGCTTGGCGATTTCACGCATATGGAGATCAAGCTTTTGATCAAATTGCTCACGCGCGTCACCGTGGCGACGGCGGGCCGGCGGGACGAGCGCGATCCGCGGTTCCAGAAGCGCCAGGAAAAACTCGCCGCGCATCTGGCGCGTCCGAACGATCAACGCGAACACCGTCGGCGGCGGGGACGTCTTTCATGAAGAAAATTCTTTCCCTTGTTCCGGCACTGCTATTGTCGGCCTGTGTGTCGGCGCCCACCACCACGCCGCAAGGAACCGAGATTGCCTCCGCCAATCTGGGCCTTTCGGCCGAAGCCGCACCGCGTTTTCAGGATGAATGGTGGAAGGCCTTCAACGATCCGCAGGTGGACCGTCTGGCGCCGCTGGTTCTTTCGGGCAATCCCAGTCTGCAGGCGGCCTTGGCCCGTATTCGAGCAGCCCAGGCGCAGCTTTCCGGCGCGCGCGCCGATGACCTGCCGCAAGTCACGCTGGACGGACAGGAGCAGCGGCTTTTGTTCTCCAAGGATTACATCATTCCGCCGCCCTTTGGCGGGACCTATCAATGGTATGGCCAGCTCGCGGCGAACTTGAGCTGGAACCTCGATTTTTGGGGCAAGCAGGCGGCGATCATCGCGCGCGCCAAGGACAATGCCCAGGCGGCGGCGCTGGATGTATCGGCGGCGCGACTGGCGCTCGCGGGCGCGCTGGCCCAGACCTACATCAATCTCATGCTGGCCTATCAGGACATCGATATCGCCAACCAGACTGTCGCCGAGCGTGAGGAGATCCTCAAACTCACCCAGGGCCGTTTCAATGCCGGTCTGGAAAATGCCAGCGCGGTGGAGCAGGCCAAGGCGCTTCTGGCGCTAGCCAGGGTGGATGTGAAGCGCACCGAGGCCCAGCGCGACATGGATATCCATGCTATCGCGGCGCTGACGGGGCAGGGCGCCCAGGCTTACGCCATGATCGCGCGGCCGACCGCCAATCTCGATACGTCTTTGCCGCTGCCGGCCGCTTTGCCGGCCGACCTCTTGGCCCGCCGGCCTGACATTCTGGCGGCGCAGATGCGGGTCGAAGCCGCTGCCAAGGATCGCGAAGCGGCGCATGCCGATTTCTATCCCAATATCAATCTGACCGCGCTGGTGGGCTTCCAGGCGATCGGCCTGTCCAATCTTCTGACCGGCAATTCCTTCACCTATGGCGCGGGGCCGGCGATCCATCTGCCGATCTTCGACGCCGGCAAGATCCGCGCGCATTATGCGGGCGCCACCGCCGAACTCGACGCCGCCGTGGCCGATTACAACGGCGCGGTCCTGGGCGCGGTGCGCCAGACCGCCGACGCCATGACCCAAGTTTCCAGCCTCGTCAGTCAGCGCACCGATCAGCAGGATGCGCTGGACAGCGCCGCCCGTTCCTTCTCGCTGGCGGAGACCCGTTACAAGACCGGCTTGGCCGATCAGATCCTGATGCTGAATGCCGAAAGCACATTGCTCACGGCGCGCCAACAGATGGCAACCCTGATCGCCAATTCCACCATCCAGCGGGTGACGTTGCTGCTCGCCGTGGGCGGCGGCTTCAACCCCGACACCGAAACCCAAGCGAATACGCCAAGGACTGAGCCATGAGCGACGCCAACAACAATGGTAATTCCCGCCGCCAGCGCGGCTTTCTGATCCTGGGCCTGGTGGTCCTGATCGGCGCGCTCGCCTATGGCGCCTATTGGTTCTTCGACGCCCGCTTCTATGAGAGCACCGATGACGCCTATGTGGGGGGCAATATCGTGGCCGTTACCAGCCGCGAGAACGGCACCGTTCAGGCATTGCATGTCGATAACACCCAGACCGTCAAGCGCGGCCAGCTGCTGATGGAAATGGACCCTTCCGTGGTGAATGTGAATGTGGCGGCTGCGGAAGCCAATCTGGCGCGCACCATCAGAAGCGTGAAGGGCGAATTTTCCCATGCCGCCAGCTCCGGCGCGCAAGTAGCGCAGGCGCAGGTAGCGCTCTCGCTCGCCAAGGCCGATTACCAGCGTCGCCAGCAAGCCGCCGGCGATGGCGCGGTGTCGCAGGAAGAACTCAACCATGCCCGCGACAATGTCCGGGGCGCCGAAGCCGCGCTCGCCGCCCAGCAAGGCGGCCATGACCAATCGCTGTCGCAGATTGCCGGCACCGACATCGCCAACAATCCCGACGTGCTGTCGGCAGAAGCGACGCTTCGCAACACCATCATCGCGCAGGGCCATTATCGTATCGTGGCGCCGGTGGATGGCGTGGTGGCCCAGCGCACCGTGCAGGTGGGCCAGCAGG
>DATNGI010000056.1:0-9689 GCA_035605955.1 Rhizomicrobium sp. | reverse complement strand
ACATGTCGTGCGGCCCCATCGCCATGGACTGGGCGGCGCTGATCGCCTCCTCGCCAGTGGACTTCATGAAGAAGCTGGTCTTGCCCTGGCGATGGGAGCGAAACATCCGGTCCTCGAACAACCGGGTGAGCATCATGGCTTTGAGACCCTGGCGAAGCGTCTCCGGCGGGAGCGCAGCCGCCCAGGGTCCCACGGACCGTCCCTGCTCGTCCAAGACGCGGATAAGGCCATAGGCTATCTCCCGGAGCTTCTGGGCGGGGGCATTGGGATCGGGGCGCGGCGCGGTACCGGCGAGAGGAATGACCAGGCGGCTGAAATCCGGCGTCTCCCCCGGACGCGCCGGCGGTTCAGGAATGTAGAGGTCGAATGGACACACGGCAGGATCGAGTCCCGTTTTGTCTCTAAACGAACGTCGGTTCCGAGGGTGTCACATTTGCCGGGAACAAAAATTGCTATTTTTGCTATATACTGGCGGTGTTTAGAATATAATACTATAATGACCGCAGTTGTTAGGATGTAATTCCGTGGATGAGGTGGATATAAAAATCCTCCGTGCCCTGCAGGAAACGCCCGGCCTTCCCATGACAGAACTGGCACAGCGCGTGGGCCTTTCCCACACGCCTTGCTGGCGGCGGGTGAAGCAGCTGGAGGAATCGGGCGCCATCCGCGAGCGCGCGGTGATCCTCGACCCTCATGTGATGGGGCTTCCGGTAACGGTGTTAGCCAATATCCGCCTCAAGGCCCATGACGAGGACACCTTGGTCGCGTTTGAGAAAGCGGCGCGCGACCGGCCTGAGATCGTGGAGTGTTTCACCATGGGCGGCGAGAGCGATTATGCCGTGCGCATTGTGGTGAGCAGCATCGACGCCTATGAGCATCTGTTGAAAAAGGTCCTTCTGCATTTTCCGGGCGTGGCGTCCGTCAATTCCCATTTCGCCCTGAAATGCGTGAAGAACACCACGCGCCTGCCGATCTGAGGTTCCCATGCTGCTCAACGAAACCCAGCAGACCATTCGGGACATGGTGCGCGCCTTCGCCCGGGAGCGTATCCGGCCCCAGACGCGCGCTTTCGAAGCGGCCAAGGGCTATCCATCGACATTGTTCAAAGAATTGGCCTCGTTGGGACTGATGGGCATGACCGTGCCCGAAGAATTGGGCGGCGCCGGCGCCGACATGGTGTCCTATGCCGTTGCCTTGATCGAACTGGCGGCGGCCGATGGCGCGCTTTCCACCATCGTCAGCGTCCAGAACAGCCTGATAGTCGCGGGATTGGTGAAGTATGGCAGCAAAGCGCAGATCGAGCGATTCCTGCCTTCCCTGCTGGATGGAAGCTCAATCGGCGCTTTCGGCTTGACGGAAGCGGATGCGGGATCGGATGCCTCCGCCATCCGCACGCGCGCCATCAAAGAGAATAATGGCTATCGGTTGAACGGCTCCAAGCAGTTCATCACTTCGGGAAAGATCGCGGGGCTGGCGGTGATATTCGCCGTCACCGATCCGTCGGCCGGCAAACGCGGCATCAGCGCGTTCCTGGTTCCGACCGACCGTCCCGGTTACACCGTGGAGAAAGTCGAGGACAAGCTGGGCCAGGACGCGTCGGACACCTGTGCGCTGCGGTTCGAAAATCTATTCCTGGAGGACGAGTTGCGGCTTGGCGAACCCGGCCAAGGTTATGCCATCGCGCTGTCCAATCTGGAAACGGGGCGCATCGGCATCGCCGCGCAAAGCGTCGGCATGGCGCGCGCGGCGCTGGAAGCCGCCACCCGTTATGCGCGTGAGCGCAAAAGCTTCGGCAAGCTGATCATCCAGCACCAGGCCGTAGGCTTCCGGCTGGCGGATCTGGCGGCGCGGCTGGAAGCGGCGGAGCAACTGGTCCTGCATGCGGCAGCGCTGAAGGACGCGGGTTTGCCTTGTCTTACCCAGGCCTCGATGGCCAAGCTGGTGGCGTCGGAAACCGCAGAATTGGTCACTTCCGGAGCGATACAGACTTTGGGCGGTTATGGTTATCTGGAAGAATTCGGTCTGGCCAAAATCTATCGCGACGTGCGCGTCTGCCAGATCTATGAGGGCACCTCCGACATCCAACGGCTGGTAATCGCCCGCGCGCTAGGGTCTGATCCCAATTAGCCCGTGAGCCGCGTTGCGAGGAAAAATGGCCGAATGGCAGGAGAAAGGCGATGGGCGTATCGGCAATACGATCGAGCCATTCGACGCACCAGTCGGCCATTTTTCCCGCAACCCGACGGGACGCGGGTCTTTTGGCCCCCGGCGGCGTCTCTCGTCGCTTATGGGCTATTCAAGCCCACCGCGCTCCTCGCTCCTGGCCAGAAACCAAAATACCCTGCGTCGCGGCCACGCGATAATTGGGATCAGACCCTAAAGGAGGATCGCGCATGACGTCCGATCCCATCGTGATCACCGGGTATGCCAGGACTGCGATTGGCGGCCTGCAAGGCGTGTTCTCAGAGCTCAAAGCCTCGGAACTGGGCGCGGCCGCGATCAAGGAAGCGGTGAAGCGCGCAGGCTCGCCCGCCATCGATCAGATCGCCATGGGTTGCGTGCTCGCGGCCGGTCAAGGCCAGGCGCCGGCCCGCCAGGCGGGATTGGGCGCAGGCCTAAGCGAAAATGTGCCGGCCATGACCCTGAACAAAATGTGCGGCTCCGGCATGCAGGCGGCGATCCTGGCCCATGACATGCTGGTGGCGGGAAGCGCCGATTGCGTGGCGGCGGGCGGGATGGAAAGCATGACCAACGCGCCCTATCTTTTGGCCAAGCACCGCAGGGGCGCACGCTTCGGCCATGACAGCGTCAAGGATTCGATGTTGCTAGACGGACTGGAAGATGCCTACCAAGCCGGCAAACCGATGGGCGCTTTCGCCGAGGACACGGCGCGCGCTTATCAGATCGGGCGCCAAGCCCAGGACGAATTTGCGCTGCTCTCGCTGGGACGGGCCAAGGCCGCACAGGCCAGCGGTGCTTTCGAGCGCGAGATCGTACCGGTCACAACCGGCAAGGAGACGATCCGGCAAGACGAGCAGCCCGGCCGAGCCAAGCCGGAGAAAATCCCCACTCTCAAACCCGCCTTCGCGCCGGACGGCACCATCACCCCGGCCAGTTCTGCGTCCATTTCCGACGGCGCCGCGGCGCTGGTGATGACCCGTGACTCGCTGGCAAAAAAAGGCGGCACGGTGCCGGTTGCGCGCGTCATCGGTCACGCCACCCATGCCCATGCGCCGTCCCTGTTCACCACCGCGCCGGTGTTTGCCGTGCGCAAATTGCTGGACCGGATCGGCTGGCGCGCGAGCGATGTGGACCTGTTCGAGATCAACGAGGCCTTCGCCGTGGTGGCGCTGATTGCGATGCGCGAATTGGACATCGAGGCGGCACGCATCAACGTCAATGGCGGGGCCTGCGCGCTGGGTCACCCGATCGGCGCGTCGGGAGCGCGCATCCTTGCCACCCTGATCGCGGCGCTCGAGGCGCGCGGCCTCAAGCGCGGCGTCGCCAGCCTCTGCATCGGAGGCGGCGAAGCCACGGCCATGGCGGTGGAAATCCCGCGCTAAAAAGTCCCGCCCGATTTGGCTATTGGCGTGGGCAATGGCCGGAGCTTATTGGCGTGCCCGGCGTTTGACAAATTCCTGAGCCAAGAGGGGCTGATGGTTGCTCTGCCGCTTCCGGACCTGCCGCCGGAACTCTCCGAATTGCGCAATTTGGCGCTCGATCTGCGCTGGACCTGGAGCCATGAGGCGGACGCGCTTTGGGATCAGGTGGATAGCGAATTGTGGCGCCGTACCCGCAGCCCCTGGACCGTGCTGCAGAGCGCCTCGGTACAACGCCTGCAACGGCTGGCAGCCGACCCCGAATTCTGCAAAACGCTTGCCGGCTTTTCAGCGGCCCGGCAGACATATCTCCAAACAAGGGGCTGGTTCGCTTCGACCTATCCTTCGACGCTTCGGGGCGTCGCTTATCTCAGCATGGAATTTGGCCTGGGCGCGGCCTTGCCGCTCTATGCCGGAGGGCTTGGGGTGCTCGCCGGTGACTATCTCAAGACCGCCAGCGACCTCGATCTTCCCGCAGTGGGCGTTGGCCTGCTTTACCAGGAAGGCTATTTCCGCCAGGCGATCGACGCCAATGGCGCGCAGCACGAGCTCTACCCCTATAACGAGCCCGCCACCATGCCGGTCGAGCCGGTCATCCTTCCCGATGTGGGCTGGCTGCGCGTCCGTCTGAACTTTCCCGGGCGCACGCTGCTGCTTCGCGTCTGGCAGGCCAATGTGGGCCGGGTGAAGCTTTATCTGCTGGACAGCAACGATCCGCTCAACAGCCCCGCCGATCGCGGCATCACCGCCAAGCTCTATGGCGGCGGCCACGAAATCCGCATCATGCAGGAAATCGCGCTGGGCATCGGCGGCTGGCGGGTGATCGAGGCGCTCCATTCCAAGATCGAAATCTGCCACATCAACGAGGGTCATGCCGCACTGGCGATCCTGGAGCGGGCCCGGCATCTGGCGGCAAACAATGGGCTTTCCTTCTGGGACGCCTTCTGGGCCAGCCGGGCCGGAAATGTTTTTACCACGCACACGCCGGTCGCCGCCGGATTCGATCTCTTTCCGGTGGAGATGCTGCGCAAATATCTGGATTGCCTGAAGGCCGAATGGGACGATCCTGACGTCGCGGTGGACGACCTTCTGGCACTGGGCCAGCTCGCGCCGGGCGATCCGTTCAACATGGCCTATCTGGCGGAACGGGGCGCGGCGCTCACTTTGGGGGTAAGCCGCCTCCATGGCGAGTTCAGCCGGCGCATCTTCCAGCCGCTCTTTCCGCGCATACCCAATTGCGAAGTGCCGATCGGTTACGTCACCAACGGCGTGCATATGCCCACCTGGGATTCCGCCGCAGCCGACCGGATCTGGAGCGAGGCTTGCGGGAAGGAGCGCTGGCGCAGCATGCCCGCCGACCTCCGCCAGCGCATCGCCGCCGTCAGCGACGAGGATTTATGGGCGATGCGTGGCGAAGGCCGCCAGCGGCTGGTCAAAATCGCCCGCGAGCGCCTGCAGACCCAGCTTCGCGAGCGCGGTTTGAGCGCCGATGCCCGGGCGCGGATGAATGGCATTCTCGATCCCAACATCCTCACCATCGGCTTTGCGCGGCGGTTCACCGAGTATAAGCGTCCCACGCTTCTGCTCAGGGATATGCGCCGGCTTGATGCGCTTCTGAACAATGCGGCGCGACCCATCCAGATCGTGGTGGCGGGCAAGGCCCACCCCGCCGATCACAAAGGCAAGGAAATGGTCACCGCCTGGATCAATCTTTCCGCCCAGCCGCGCTACCGGCGCCATGTCGTGTTCCTGGAGGATTACGACATTGCCTTGGCTCAGGAATTGATCCAGGGCGTGGATGTGTGGATCAACACACCGCGGCGGCCATGGGAAGCCTGCGGCACCAGCGGCATGAAAGTGCTGGTGAATGGCGGGCTCAACTGCTCCGTCCGCGACGGCTGGTGGGACGAAGGCTACGCGCCGGAGCTGGGTTGGGCGATTGGCGATGTCACAGGTGGCGAGACCAAACAGGTGGATGAAGAGGACGCGGACAGTCTCTACACGCTGCTGGAGCGCGAAATCGTGCCGCTCTTTTACGATCGGGACGCCAGCGGCCTGCCACGGGCATGGCTCAAGCGCATCCGCGACAGCATGGCCGTGCTGACGCCCCAATTCGCGGGCGGACGGATGCTGCGCGACTATGTGGAGACGGCTTACCTGCCTTTGGCGCAACTTTTGCGCAAAAGGGCCCAGGACCGATACGCCTCGGCCAAGGCGTTGCGCGTCTGGTCGGATGAACTCACCCGGCGCTGGTCAAGCCTGCATATCGGCCAGCCCACCGCAACCCGTGGCGATGAAGGATGGCAGGTTTCGGTTCCGGTGGTTTTGGGGGACGTCCCGGCAGACCAGGTCCGGGTCGAGCTTTTTGCAGACGCCGAGGGCGACACGCCTGCCGAAGCGATCGCCTTGCACAAGGAACAGACCATCCCCGGCGTCATCAATGGCCATATTTATGCCGGCGCGGTATCTGCGTCCCGAAACATCAACGATTACACGGTACGCATCGTCCCCCATCATGAAGACGCGCAACTTCCGGCCGAACTGCCGCTGATCGCCTGGCAGCGCTGATTCACGAGCCGCTCAGGCGGCGCGAGAACGGTCCAGGTGGGGAAGCTTGAGTGAAGTCAGTTTGCGGGGCGGATAGGAGATTGGCGGCCGCGGCGATACTTGCTGGCGATATTCACTTTGGATCGCCGTGAACCGTTCGGCCCTGAATTGGCCTTCCAACTCGGTTTTCGCCTGGAACCAATGCTGGGCCGAAAGCCCGTCGGGACAGCCGGCCTGCTGCCAAATCTCGTAGCTGCGCTGACGCACCAACTCATCCGGAATATTCATGACGCACCTCTCCTGGACGGATAACGCGCCTTCCGTGCTGCAGTTCCTCCGAAGGTGAGAAATTTGGCGGCGAAATTCGCGTCCAATTTCTCTGTTGTGTCGCCAGATAAACGCCCGCACCCGATCCGCGTCAAGTGCATGATTGCGCGCGCGCAAAAAATAGGGCCACTTATGGTTTGTTATATCAAGTTCTCGCGGTCGCAGGCGTCCGCGCTACGAAATTTTGTGCCTGGGAACTTTATCGCGTCAGTGCCGCGAAATATTCGATCGTGCGCTTCAGCCCGGCCTCGAGCGCGATCGCCGGCTGCCAATCCAGTATCTGTTTGGCAAGACTGGTATCCGGCCGCCGTTGCCGCGGATCGTCCTGCGGAAGCGGCATGTACTTGATCTTCGCGCGGCTGCCGGTCAGCGCGATCACCTTTTCGGCCAGTTCCAGCATGGTGAATTCGCCGGTGTTGCCGATATTCACCGGCCCGGTGAAGTCGTCGCCGCTGTCCATCATGCGAACCATGCCTTCGACCAGATCATCGACATAGCAGAAGCTGCGTGACTGTTTTCCATCGCCATAGATGGTGATGTCCTCGCCCTTGAGCGCCTGGACGATAAAGTTGCTCACCACCCGCCCGTCGTTCGGATGCATGCGTGGTCCATAGGTGTTGAAGATGCGCACCACCTTGATGCGCAATTTGTGCTGGCGCCAATAATCGAAGAACAGCGTCTCGGCGCAACGCTTGCCCTCGTCATAGCAGCTTCTGATGCCAACAGGATTGACCCGGCCCCAATAGGATTCGGTCTGCGGATGCACTTCGGGATCGCCATACACTTCGCTGGTCGAAGCTTGCAGGATCTTCGCCCGGCAGCGCTTGGCCAGGCCCAGCATGTTGATCGCGCCATGCACGCTGGTCTTGGTGGTCTGGACCGGATCGAATTGATAGTGGATAGGGCTGGCGGGACAAGCGAGATTGTAAATCTCATCCACTTCCACATAGAGCGGAAACGTCACGTCATGACGCATCAGCTCGAAATGGGGATCGGTCAGGAGATGAGCGACATTGTCCTTGGTGCCGGTGAAGAAATTATCGACACACAGAACGTCTTCGCCCCGCGCCAAGAGCCGTTCGCAAAGATGCGAGCCGATAAAGCCGGCTCCGCCGGTCACCATCACGCGCTTGCGTGTTGCGGTCTTGCGGCGTTCGGTCGGCATCGCGACTCACTCAATGGTTTGGAACTTTCTTAATATGGCGCGAACCGCCGGGCAAGCACATCAAATCAAGCAACGCCCTCACAGATGCAGTGTCTCCAGCGCAAGGTCGCGGTTCAAGCCTCGTAGAATTTCCGGCTGCCCTGCAAAGGCGCGCGTCACCAGTTCGGGACCGCCACGCTTGTCGAGCAGGGCGCGAAGATCGCTTCGCCTCTCCTTGTCCATCGCTAGCCGACGCGTGTCCTTCAGGAGGCGGGCCTGGATGCCGGGCGGCAGATATTGCCACAGGCCGGCGCCAGCAAAGGTTCTGGGCAGGATCAGATAGTAGTCGATGGGAGCCAGCGCGAATGCGAGCGAAAGATCATGCGCGGCGTGCTCGGGATCACGGTCGCTGAGCAATGCCGCCAAAATGATCCACCCCCGCGCGGAACCGGGTGAGCGGGCGAGCGCGGCCTTGGCGATGGGAATGATCGATCCAGAAGGTTGACCGGCATCCATGGCGGCTTCAGCGCGCAGAATCTGGGTATCGCCATCGCCGGCGGGCGCGCGCGCCAGAATCTCGGCCGTCTGGCTATAGGCGGCAGGCGTCATGGGAGCGTTGGCGCTGATCTGGAGGCCTGCCAGGGATGTCTCTTCCAGGGCCTCACCAGAAGCCAGCCGGGGGATCGCCACCGCCACCAGGACCAGGAACGGCAGCACCAGGGCCGCCGAAAAGAGCCGGCTCCGCTTCGAACTTCGCGCACCGTCATCATGCTGCCGCCCCGCAGGCTCCAACTCCCGCGGCGGGAAGGCCTGGGCCACGCCCAGCCCAAGGATCGCCGCAAATGTCACGGCGATGGCCGGCATCTGCAGGCTGAAGTCGAACATCGCATGGACCCCGACCAGCACCGAAGCTCCCACTGCCAGCATCGGAAAGACACGATTGCGTTTGCGGACCAGCACACCCCGGAGGCAGATCACGAACAGCCACCCCAAAGACGCCCACCAAAGGATGGCGGCCGGAAGACCCCATCCCGCCGCCAGCTCGACATAGTCGTTATGCGCCTTGTCCATGATGAACGGCAGCGTCGCATGCGCATAGGAAGGATAGGCGATCTGGTATGTGCCAAGCCCCAGACCGCCAAGCGGCGCGTCATGGATCATGCCCAGGGCGGCGTTCCAAAGCAGGAGCCGGGTATTATCTTTCAAACCCAACGCCGCCATGTCGTCGAGCCTCGCGCCGAGAAGGGCTCCGCTAATGGCAAACAGGACAACCAGGCCGGCGCACAGGGCGAAAATTATCCCGAGCGCATAACCGCCCCGGGCTTGGCGGAATGCCAGTCTGGTGGAAAGCAACACCAGCACCCCTATGGCGGAAAAGGTCGCAAAATTGCCGCCCCGGGAACCGGTCGCGATCACGGTCGAGAGCGCAAGCAAGGCGGCTGCCAGCCACAACCCGCCTTGGCCAAATACATAATGCAGCCCCGCCAGGATCAGGCGGCGAGGCCCCGCTGCGACGGCAAACTCGCCCCAACCCACGCCCACCAGCCGCACGCCAGCACATAATGCGATCAAGCCGGCATAGGTGGCGTAGCTATTGTGATTGACGAAAGGCCCGGCCAGATTGCGGACCTCAGACCGGGCATCAAGGCCATAAAAAATCGCGAATTGCGATTGATTGAGCGAAGCCAGCACAAAACCATAGACGATGTAACAGGTGCCGATCCCGATCAGCGCGTTCAATAGGATGTCGGGCCAGCTTCTGGCGAAACGCGATGCCAGCCAAAGGACCATCACATAAGATACCAGCTTCATCAGTTCGCTGATGGTCCGCCAGGGGGCGAGCGATATCGTGCCCTTTAGCGGCAGGCCGAGAGCCGCGGATGCCGTCCGCCAAACGGGGTGGGCCCAGCTTTGCGGCAAGAACGGCAACACTTGCGCCACGCCCCAGATCAGCGCCACGGCCGCCAAGATCAAGGGGATGGCAAGTTTGCGGACCAATGCGTCCGGCGGGCCCCTACGCCGCCATAGCGAGATGCACCATGAGAGCCACGACGCGGCGATCAAAAGGGAAA
>DATNGI010000055.1:0-3700 GCA_035605955.1 Rhizomicrobium sp. | reverse complement strand
GCTCGAGAGCGTGCTACGGGCACCTCACCTTCCAGGCGCTTCGCGCCGAAGGTGAGGCGGCTCACGACCAAGACGCTGCGGCCATGAGCAAGAAGCCGCGTGTTGTGGCGGTGATACAGGCGCGGATGGGCTCGACCCGCTTGCCGGGCAAAGTGCTGAAGCCCATCGCCGGACAGCCGCTGCTCTGGCATATCGTCCACCGGCTCAATGCGTCCAAGCTGGTCGAACAGATCGCCATCGCCACCACCACCAATCCGCTGGACGAAGCGATCGTCGAGTTCGGCAACGCTCATGGCATCACCGTGGTGCGCGGTCCCGAGGATGATGTTCTTTCCCGCTTCGCCATGGCCGCGGAACAACTCGATGCCGACATTATCGTGCGCGTCTCCTCCGATGCGCCGTTCGTGGACGCCGGCTTTGTCGATCACCTGGTCTCGAACCTGATCGCGCAGGACGGCGATTATGTGCTGATGGAGGAGGGTGCGCCTTGCGCCCATGAAGGCGTGGATCCCTTCACCCGCCGCGGTCTCGACAAATTGCTGCGTGAGGCGCGTCACGATCCGGCCGCGCGCGAGCATGTCACCGGCTATTTCAAGCTCCATCCGGATTTCGTGCCAATCGCGCAGGCTCCCACCTATCCGTCCTTGGCGCGCGAAGCCGGCCGGCTCACCGTGGACACGCCGGACGATCTTGCTTTTGTGGAAGCCCTGCATCAGCGGCTTCATGCCCGCGCCGGCGAAGCATCGCTGGCCGATCTGCTTCTGGTCCTGGAGCGTGAACCGGATTTGCGGGCTATCAATGGCCATGTGAAGCAGAAAGAAATCCGTCCCTCGACCGGGCTGGCAGTGATCCGCTGCGATGGTGGTGGCCGGTTCGGCTATGGCCATGTCAAGCGCATGGTGACCCTGGCGCGCGCGCTGCGCGACCGCGAGGGCGTAGGCGTGCTGTTCGCGCTGCACGGCAGCGAGGACGCGGCCCTTCCCATACGCCTTGCCGGCTTCGAAGTGGCGATGGCGGAATGCCACGACGCGCTTTCGGCGCTGATCATCCGGCAAGCCCCCGATTTGCTCTTATTTGACGGCCGCGAAGGGCCGTCCCGATCCGAATTGGAGGCCTTGCGCAAATCCGTGCGGACGATTGCCATCATTGACGATGGCTCCGACGCCCGACTGGCCTGCGATTTCGCTTATTACCCGCCCGTGCCGCAGGCATTTGCCTTGGCCTGGAGCGGAACTCACACGCATGTCCGCATCGGCTGGCAGTGGGCGCTATTGGGTCTCAATCCGCCCTTAACACCGGCACGCATTCCGTCCGCGCCATGGCAAACCCTGCTGGTGGCGATGGGCGGCAGCGATCCACAAGGCCTCACCTTGCGCGCGGCCCGGGCGCTGATGCCGCTGGATGTGGATGTCCGCGTCCGCTTCGTGATTGGCGCCGGCATGAAAAACGCCGCCGGTGTGGCGCAGGCGGTGGCCGGATTGAAAAGCAATTTCGAAACCGTGGAAGGCGCCGATGATCTGGCGACCGCCTATGCTTCGGCGGATTTGGCCCTTTGCGCCTTCGGCGTCACGGCATATGAGCTGGCGGCGTTCGGCGTGCCCGCGCTTTATCTGGGTCTGACGGACGATCATGTCCGCTCCGCCCGCGCCTTCGAAAAGTCCGGCATGGGCATCTCGCTGGGCTTGGCGGCTGATGTGGCGGACGATGACATTTTTGCCCGCGTCGAGGCGTTGTTGAACGATCCGATCGAGAGACTTGACATGCGAACTGCCGCCCTTGCCACTTTGGACGGCGGCGGGGCGTCGCGCATCGCTGCCGATCTCGCCCAGGCTATGCGCGCAACAATGCAGCTTAAGGCAGCGCAATAGCAGACGCGAGCCGGGCGAAGGCTTCGCCCCAGTCTCCGGGTCGTCTGGGTCCGATAACGGCGCAAGCGGGTGCGAAAGGCTCATGGGCCTGGCCAAACGCCGTCCAGCTCACATGATAATTCAGCCGGATGGTTTTCACGCCCACGCCGGCTGCCAGCCAGGATACGGCAGTGGGGGCGCTGATCACGCGATCCAACACGGACAGCATGGCGGCGGTGCGGTCCAGTTCGTTCTTCTGATCCAGCGCCGGCGGCACAAAAAGCCTGCGCCCGCTCATCGCTTCCAGCGCCGCGATTTCTTCGGCCCCGGCGTCATACTGGCATGAGACAATCTCGCCCGGCAGATCGCGCAGGAACGCGCCCCACATTTCCAGAGGCGCATATTGCGCCGAACGATGCCCGCCCGATTTACCGCTGCGCCAGCAGATGCCGGTCAGGGGAGACGAACCCAGCGCGGCAAAGCTGTTTTTCCACCGCGCCCGTTCTTCGGAATCAGGAACGAGAAAGACATTCTCTTTTGGAAACGCATCCAGTGTTTTGCGCAGCCAGCGCGGCAGCGAACCCATCAGGATCGCGCAATTCGCGCCGCCATCTTTCTTCAGCCAGCCATAGTCCGCCTTGACCACGCCATTCACGGTCGAAAGCGATTGCGGTCTGACCAGTGCAGTCGGGAAGGAGCGGGCCGCCAGCGGCACCAGGCGCGGCTCGCATTCCAGGATCACTTGATGTTCCCCGGCACGAGCCAAGAGATCGGGCATCACAGTCATGAACATCAATTGGTCGCCCACGCCCTGTTCGGCGCGGACCAGCAGGCGGGCATGGCCCAGCGGCGCGCCCCGCCATTCATCCAGCTTCAGATCGGTGACGGGCACCTTGTTGGGGATTTCCGGACGGGCGGCATAGTCGCGCCAGCCTTCCGCCAGATTGCCCATCGAAAGATGCAGAATGGCGCGGTTCAGGCGGATCTGCGGGTGCCCTCCCGCTTTCAGGGCGCGATCGTACAGTGTTCGGGCCGCCTCGAAATCTCCGTCAACCGCCAGAAGATCGGCCAGGTTGGACAGTGCCAGGTCATAATCCGGTCGGATGTTCAAAGCCGCCCGATAGTGGTGTTCGGCCGCTTCCCGGTCGCCTGCCTCGCGCATGGTCGAGCCCAAGGTCAGCCGCAATTCCGCGCTTCGGGGATGGCGCGCCAGGGCCGGTTCCAGAATCGCGCGAGCGGCATCGAATTGCCCCTGGCCGCGCAGAAGATTGGCGAGATTGACCAGGGCTTCGATCCGGCCCGGTTCCTGGGCCAGCACTTTGCGGAAAAACTCCGCCGCCCCTTGATGCATGCCCAGCGCATGCGCGGTGTTGCCCAACGCGAACAGGACCGCGGTGTCGTCCGGCTTCGCCGCCAGCGCGGTCTCGAAGCAGGAGATCGCCTCGAAATGCCGTCCTTGCGACGAGAATTTCAGGCCTTGGGCATAAGCGTCGGCAACCATGGGGCCAGTCTTGCCCCTCTGCCGTTAAGGTCCCGTTAAGCGTGTTTTCAAAGGAAATCCCGCGCGTAGAAAAGGTCGGGTTAGGGCCCTCTTAACACCGCGGATGCGAGATTTTTTCCATGTCGACCAGCGGAATCTTCTCCGGATTGGATTCGCTGCTGCTGAGCTATTACCAGACTCAGCAGGCCGCCTCGCCATCGGCTGTCGCCGCCGCAAACGCCGTGAACACCCCGAGCGCCAGCGCCAATAAGAGCGCGACCGCCAAGGACAGTCCGCCTTGGTTCACCCCCATCACCAAAAGCAACGCCGAAACGGCCAAGATTCTCTCGACCACCAATTTCCTCGACACCAG
>DATNGI010000054.1:0-5111 GCA_035605955.1 Rhizomicrobium sp. | reverse complement strand
AAACAATGTCTGGATCTTCTCAAAGCCCGTGTTGCCCTGCTCCAGAATTATGGTGCGGGTGAAATGGGTGGACGCCAGAAAAGCGGGCCAGACTTCGGCGCCAAACAGCATGGTCACCAGCAGCGCCAATCCCAGAATTGTGAAACAAGCGGCGGCAAAGCTTCGCCAGTAACCACCTGCCGCCAGCGCCAAGGGAATCATCACACCGAATTGCGGCTTGTAGACCAGAAGGCCGAACAACAGACCCGTGAGCCAAGGCCGCTTGTCCAAGAGCGCCAGGCCGCCCGCGAACAGCGCAGCCGTCAGAAAGCCGTTATGCCCGTGGATCAAATTGACGAAGACAGCAGTGAAGGCCAGCGCCGGTGCAATCCAGCGATAATCTTGAGCCCATTGCGGCATCGCGCTGCGGTGGATCAGGGCCGACAGGGACCAGACATAAAGCGCCAGCGTCGCGATTTGCCACAGCGCAAGCGCCAGGGGATAAGGAATAAGCGCCAAAGGTGCGGCGACCAGAAGAAAGAAGGGCGGATAGTGCCAGCCGTAAAGCGGCGTCGCGCCCCCGAAAATCGCCTTTTCCTGCGCCCATTGGCGCATGATGTCGAAAGGCGCGGCGGGCTCGCCTTTCAGGGCAGCGACCCCGGCGGCATAGACGTTTGAGAAATCGGTTCCCAGCGGACGGCCGTCATAATCGTTCAGCCCGTGCGCCGTCGCGATCAGAGCGACGACCCCGACGGCGGAGGCGGCGAGGATCAAAAGCGGATAGAAGGCAAGACGCTCTGCTGTGAGAAAGCGCCCGTCTCGAAGGGTGGCAAAAAACGCGCTCAAAATTTGTGATCTTCCGCCAAGGTGGCCCGACTATCGCGCCCGCCCGTTTAAGGAGCGGTGTAACTGTCCCGCGCTGAGACCAAGGCAAGATTCGGCCTTTGAAGGTGGCGTGGCTCCTGACCCGTCCGGCAAGATTCTGTTTACCAAGTTTTCCGCAGAGATGCTCGATCCGAACGTCGTTTTGAGGGCGGTGTGTACGTCTGGCACGCCTCCTGCTGAGTTCCCCACCAATCGTCCTGCGCCCGTTCCGTTCCGGGGCATGGATGTCGAGGATTTGTGGGGCCATGAAGCATAAGAATTCACATCTGCTGGTGGGCTATTGGAGCCGCCTTCGGGCCGGGCGCGAAGTGCCCGATCAGACCGACATCGATCCGCGTTCCTTGAAGCGCCTTCTGTCCTACACCTTCATCCTGGATTGCGAAAATCCGGCCCGCCCCGTTTATCGCCTGGCCGGCACGGCGCTTTGTGAGCGCTTCGGGTTCGAACTCAAGAGCACGGGTTTTCTGGCGAATTGGGAGGCGCAATCGAGTCTTTCGCTGGCGCCTCTGCTGAGACAAGCGCTCAAGATGCGCCAGCCGGTGTGCCTGTCTTCCATCGCCGCCACCGCCGACAATGGCATGGTCGAACTCGAGACCGTGCTGACGCCGGTGAGTTTTAATGGCGGCGAAGCACGCCGCTTTTTCGGTCTGGTGCAGATGCTTTCCGATCCCACACCGCTACTGGGCCGCACCATCGCATATCAAAGACTGATCGCCTCCCAGTTGATACGGGAAGACGAGCCAGTGCCGAATTACGATCAAGGCACTCTGCCTCCGCCGCCACCGCCTCCGCCTGGGCCCGCGCTCAGAAGCCATGCCAAAGCGCCTTATCTTCGCCTGGTGATCAGCCGCGACAATACCCATCTCAACGCCTTCGGCGCGGGCGATCTCTTGCAGAAAATGTTCGAGTTCGTCGGTGGCATGCGTGCCGCCAACAATGATGAGCAGCCGCGCGTCGGACTCTAAAATCGCCATATTCCAGGAGCGTCGACCAGCAGCCAGTAGCGACAGCGTACTGGCGCGAAGCGTCGACACGCTATTGCTATCGACTGCATCCGGCCGCGCGACCAAAAATTAAGGTTGCGGCACCGGCGGCTGCCGGTTGGGATCCTGCGACTGCCCCTGCGGATTGCGCGTTGCCGGATTATCAATCGGATCATTGTGCATGATGTCGCGATTGATCGAGAGCTCCCGCTGCTGCTGCTGAAGATAGGGCACTTCATAACGCTCGATCTGGGCGCGATAATCCTCGAAGTTTTTCTCATCCTCCGGCGTGCGCTTATCGCAGCGCGTAGCGGGCAGATGCGCTTGCTCTTGACACCAGAGATCGAAATTCATGGTCTTGACGTCGTAATTCTTTCCGGTCTGGGCCGAGGCCACCGGCACAAAAAAAGCTGCCGCCAGGGCAGCCATCGGTAAAATGCGCGAAAACATCATTCTTGTCATAACGTGGAGCTTAGGCTGTTTGTTGCAAGTCTTGGTAGCCCCCATCTGTCTCTTTTGCGCAAGCGCTGCTACCCCATCTCTCCCCCGTTATGCGCTTCGTACAATAGGGAGGACAGATCGCGACCAAGTTTTCGCAAGTGCTAGGGCGTCTGGATCGAGACTTTCTTCTCCGTGAGGCAGATAAGCGAAAGCTCCAGTGGAGCTTTCGCCGGCCGAACGCCCGCGTAGCGGGCAGCTAGGCGAAGCCGCTGGCGGGGGAAGACAGATGGAGGCAACAACTAAGGCAGAATCGCGATAATCGCCCGCCGGTTTTTGGCTTCCTTCACGCCATCGGGTGTTGGGACAGCGAGATCGGTTTCACCCACGCCCGACGCCTGGATGGCGGCGCGGCGCGCGCCCATATCCACCAGTGCCTCCAACACCACATTCGCCCGGTGGACCGACAGGCGCTTGTTGTGGGCGGTCGAGCCGGACGTATCGGTATGGCCGACCACAGTGATGCGCGATTGGCCGCCGGCACGGGCGGTGTTGATCACATTGGTGATGACGGCGAGGTCTTCCGCCGTGAGGGTCCAGGAATCGAGATCGAAATAGACCGTGTAATCGGCGGGCGGCGGCGCTGCGACGGGCGCGCTGGCAATCGGGGCAGGCCGGGGCGGTGGCGCCGGGCGCGAAGCATTTTCCAATGCCACCAGCGAATTGTTGAGCGCCGCACGACAGGCCTGGGCTTCGGTCTGAAGGTTGGACGCGCCAGAATCTAGAACCCAGCAATCATAGTCGGCTTGGGCGCGGGCGGCTTCTTCGGGGAATTGATCCTTGCCCTGGGCGATGCCGCGGACCAGGCGCGCACGCAAGCCCTGCGCTATGGCGTCGGCGGGTGCGGCTTCCGGCGCCGGTTCGCTGCCCGTGGCGGCACGGCCGGCTTTGGCCCGGAACAGGTCGGCGACCGCGTCTGCCGGATTGTCGGGACCGCTGTCGAACACGCCCAAAAGGTCGCCGAAGAAGCCGCGGTCATTATCGGCTGCCTGGGGCGGTGGTGCGCTAGCCGCCTGGGCAGCGAGATCGGTGTAATCCTTGAACAGCGCCTGGCTGAAAGGCGAACCGGTGGCGGCCACTTCTTCGTCCGCCATGCAACCTGCGAGTGCCAATCCCGCGCATAAGGCCGACAGGGAAACCAGACGGCGCGGGCCGCCAAACCGGGCTAAAAGGCGCATCAGATACTCCCCCAAACGGCCTTTTGGCCGGCCAGACACCAGAATGGCACATATAGCGTGCGTCCTGGACTTCGTTAAGACCAGGCTTTCAGGGGTGCCCCAATGATTGCTGAAATTGCGGTCCGGTAACCATCTATTGACCTCAACCACCTAAAAAGGGCGGACCGTTCGAGGAATCGGACCCATATCCGGGTGCTGGCAATGACAGAAAGCGAGCCCACCGTTGTGAAAGCGCGCCCCGAGCGGCGGCGCTTCCGGCGCGTGCGTGTGGACCTGCCCGGACGGCTTTTCACGCCGGCCGACGGCAAGGAAGCGCGTTGCCAGATCTGCGACTTATCGCCGGGCGGCGCCGCCATCACTTGCGAGCTGATGCCGGCCGAGGGCACCCAGGTTGTACTCTATGTCGACGGTTTCGGGCGCTTCGAAGGTCAAGTGACGCGGCTGGAGGATTCCAGTTTCGGGGTGCATTTTTCCTGCACCGCGCTGAAGCGCGAACGCACTGCCGAACAGCTCACTTTGTTCCTGAACAAATCCCTGGTGGATGAAAGTGTGTTGCGCCGTCATGAGCGCACCAGCCACAAGGGCTTCACCAAATTCACCCGCGCTGACGGTCAGATCGTGCATTGCGAAGTGATGGATATCTCGGCCAGCGGCGTTTCGCTCAAAACCGATATCCGTCCCGCCATCGGCGAATTCGTGCTGATCGCGCAGATGGCCGGCCGCATCGCCCGCCATCATGAGCAAGGCATCGGCATCGAATTTGTCGGCCAGGAAAAAGCGCCAAATGTCGAGCCGGTGGCGAGACTGAATCTGGTCCGTTAGCTTAACCCCTCTGCCCTTCGCAGCTTATTTTTGCGCGTCGGCTGATGCCGCCGCACAATAAGCGCTGCTACGGGCATCTCCCCCGCCAGCATGCCTCGCATGCGCGGGGGAGGCGGGCCTGAGTTGTTTCGACAAGCGCTCTATCGCCTAGGCTGAGAATTTCTTCCCCGTGAGGTCGATCAGCAAAAGCTCCAGTGGAGCTTTTGCCGGCCGAACGCCCGCGTAGCGGGCAGCGACGCGAAGCCGCTGGCGGGGGATTGAGGCTTGCGGCCAAGCAAGCCGAGCGTCTTCCGATGACTTGCCTGAGGAAGACAGATGGGGGCAATCAAATATCAGCCAGCTTATGTATCTGACTGTTCGCGAGCGTCAGTTTCGCGATCGACAATTCGCCCGTGGTTTCCAGTGCGCCCAGGAAGGAGCGGGTGCGTTCCAGAGCTTCGGCCTGCAACGCAGACCAGTCGCCCAGCGCCTTCAAAGCATCGGCCGCGCCGGCGGTCGTGGGCAGCTTCGCCAGGAGTGACTGCGACAAGGCGCGCTGGGCCGCGAACAAATCATCCACCAGACGCCGGATGGCGAGCCGGTCCCAATGTTCGGATGCTGTGATGCGCGCCGCCAGAAGACGCAACCGGTCCCGGCCCAGCCGCGCACCTACGCCAAAATAAAGCGCCGCCACCGGTGCGAATTCGTGGCCGGTGGTACGCGCCAATTGCGCGATCTCGGGCGCCACGCCCAGAAGCGGCAAAAGCCCGATGTCCTGCGCCAGATC
>DATNGI010000053.1:0-2215 GCA_035605955.1 Rhizomicrobium sp. | reverse complement strand
GGCGAAATCGCCGATCCGCCCAGCTACACCGCCATCCGCACCCATCTCACCATTCTCGAGAAAAAAGGCCATGTGCGGCATGCGAGCGATGGCGTGCGCTATGTCTATGAACCGAAAGCGGCGCGCGGCGAGATGGGCCTCGCCGCCATCGGCGCCGTGGTCAAGACTTTCTTCGGCAACTCGATCGAGGAAGCCGTGAGCGCCTTGGTCAGCGCCGCGGAAAGCAGGCTTTCCCCGGAAGACCTCGACCGGCTGGCGCGCGTCATCGACAAGGCGCGCAAGGAAGGACGCTAGGCATGCTGCTGCTCGCCCTGGAAGGGTTTGCCGCCGCCACGCTCATTCTTTCCGTGACGCACGTCGCCGCGAGACAGGTGAAGATCGCCAGCCTTCGCCATCTGGTGCGGCTGGGCGGGATGGTGGCGCTTTTGCTTCTTCCCCTGTTCACAGCGTTTTTCCCTTCCCAATTCGTGCTGCGGATGGCCCCGCCGGTGGCCGTTCCCGGGGCCTCCTCCCCGCCCATATCCACCCACGCCATCGGCTGGCTTTTGCCGGGGATGGCTGCGCTGTGGCTGGTGGGAGCTCTGGCGTTGCTCGCGCGCGGGCTGGTTGGCGCATATGCGCTGAAAGCACTCTCCCGCCGCCGCCAGTCCCATCCCTTCGATCCGGCAAAGCTTGCATCATGGAGCGCGCGCGCCGGGCTTTGTTCCGATTGGCGGCTTTACCTTTCCACAGATGTTCAAACGCCGATCAGTTGGGGGATATTCCGCCCCACCGTGTTCTTGCCGGAACAATGCGCGGCATGGACGGCGGATCAGCTCGACGCTGCCATGCTCCATGAACTTTCCCATCTTCGCCGCCGCGATGGCGTGGCGCAGGCCATCGCCCTCATCTGCTGCGCGCTCTATTGGCCGCATCCGCTGGTGTGGGCACAAGCCAGGGCGCTGCGCGCCGACGCGGAGAACGCCGCCGACGACGCCGTGATCGTCTCAGGCATCAAGCAATCCGATTATGCGGACCTGCTGCTCAGGGTCGCGGCCGGGGTAGGCCAAACTCGTTCCTTCGCCGGTCTTGAGTTCTCCATGGCCGAGCGTTCCGGCCTGGATGCGCGCATTCAATCCATACTGGCGCCAAATCCTTTGCGATCGGGAGTGACCAAGATGCAAATACTGAAGACTGCTCTGTTCGGAACCGCCGCAGCTCTTGTTTTTGCTCTTGCCCGTCCCAGCTTCGCTGACATGCAACCGACGCCGCTTCAGCCTGCGGAATCACCCGCAGCAAACACGCTGTCTCGGCCCGTCACACAAAACGAGCTCCCGGCGTTGGGCGACAAGGCAGTGAAGGCTAAACCGGCTGCCGGAGCCGGCCCGGTCCGGCACGCGCGGCGGAGCCGCAGGACGGATGTTCTATCGCCCGCAGATTCCGCCCATATCGGCGAGGCCGTGGGCAACGCCGTCCACGAAGCACATATTGGGGACATCGTCGCCAAGGCGGTGAACGACGCACATATCGGTGAGGCTGTCGCCAAAGCCACGAGCGAGGCCCAGATCAGCGAGAAAGTGTCCGCCGCGCTGGCCGAAGCGCATCTCAGCGAAAAGATCGCTGCGGCGATGAAAGAGGTTCAACCCAAGATCGATGCCGCCGTCGCCCGCGCCCAGCGCGCCGCGCAGGCGGCAGAGGGAGCGCCACCTGCGACTCAGTCAGCGGCGCCACAATGAGCAATCTCAGCCGGCGCGATTTCGCGGGATTGTTGGCCAGTACCTTGCTGGCCGCCGTCGCGCCGGCCAAGGCGGCGCAGTCCATCGATCAGACCCGATACGTGAAGCTGGGCGGGATCGAGCAATGGATCAGCATCAAGGGCGATGACACCGCCAATCCGGTGCTGCTGGTGGTCCATGGCGGGCCGGCCGACGTGCAATGGCCCAATGCCGACAAATATGTGCCCTGGCAGAAAGACTTCACCGTGGTGCAATGGGACCAGCGCGGCGCGGGCCACACCTTCGGCCATAGCGGCGGCGACAAGACGCCCGACGTCAATCTGGACCGCATCGTCAAGGACGGCATCGAACTGGCCGAATATCTGATCCGCGAGCGCAACAAGAAGAAAATCGTCCTCCTTGGCCATTCCTGGGGTTCAGTGGTGGGTGCGCTGATGGCGGCGACGCGGCCTGACCTCTTCGCCGCCTATGTCGGCACCGGCCAGGTGGAAAGCTGGGCC
>DATNGI010000052.1:0-9829 GCA_035605955.1 Rhizomicrobium sp. | reverse complement strand
GCTGCTTTGGACCTTTTGGGCGGCTTATCTGGGGTCGCTGAGCCGGATGACAAGGCGGGAACCGCAGAAGACAGCCTTTTTTGCGAAATGCGGCGGGACACTGATGGAAGGGAGACGACCCTGTCAACGTCCGCCGGCCATAGGGGGTATAACTTGTGGTTGAATAAATTCCTAATTTGCGAACTTTGCTAAACGGCAGGTCGCATCTTGAAGATTGCTCCAGCCGGGCCGTTTGCATCGAAAACATGTAGGAAAGCCTGCCTTCGCAAGCGCACAGCCGGACAAGGCGGATCCGGGTGGGAACTTGGAGCAAGATTTTTTTGCGCGGCGGCTTGCCTAAGAGGCTTGGGTCCCGTCAGGCCTCGGCGGGCGCCGTTGCCCAGCTGACCCGATTCCCGGGATGGCGGCGGCAGCGGCCTGCCAATTCCAGCTCCAGGATCACCGTGAGCACCGCGCCGGCCGAAGCGCGCGTCTGGCGAATGAGTTCGTCGATTTCGACAGGGGTAACGCCCAAAGCTTCTTCGATCGCAGGACGGATGCGATCGGCTTCGGCTTCGGCTTCGAAGTCGATGGCGGGCGGGGTAAGGGTGTCCCTCGAAGGCTCGCGGAAGCCACTTGCGATGATCGGCCGCAAAACCGCGAGCACGTCTTCGGCACCCTCCGTCAGGATCGCGCCTTCGCGGATGAGGCGGTTGGCGCCTTTGGAACGGGGATCGAGCGGCGAACCGGGCACGGCAAACACTTCGCGGTTCTGTTCCAGCGCGTAATTGGCGGTGATGAGAGAGCCGGAATGCTCGGCCGCTTCCACCACCACCACACCACGCGCCAGGCCGGAGATCAGGCGATTGCGACGGGGAAAGTGACGCGCCTGCGGCGCTTCGCCAAGCCGCATCTCGGACAAGACCACGCCACGCTCCGCGATGGCGCGATAGAGACTTTCGTTTTCGGGCGGATAAACGATATCGACACCGCCCGCCACGACCGCGACGGTCCCGGCGTCCAGCGCCGCTTCATGGGCCGCCGAGTCGATGCCGCGCGCCAGGCCGGACGCGACGACAAGACCCGCTTCGCTCAGATCCCGTGACAGGCTCCAGGCGAATTTGCGCGCCAGCGCGGAGGCGTTACGCGCGCCCACCACGGCGACCATGTCCTGTTGCAGCAGATGCGCCTGGCCGAACAGCGAAATAACCGGCGGAGGGGGATCAAGCGCCGTCAGCCCCGGCGGAAATGCTGTCTCGCAGGAAGCGATCATCCGGCCGCCAATCGCTTCCAGCAGATCCAGCTCGCGGGCGATATCCTCCTTGGGGGGCAGGACGAAACTTTTGGCGCCGCCACGCTGGGCCAGGTGCGGTATTTCCTCCAAGGCGCGCTCGGCTGTGCCAAAGCGGGCGATCAAACTCGCAAAGGTCACAGGCCCGATCTGTGGCGTGCGGGCGAGCCTGAGCCAGGCCAGTTTTGCGGCGCGATCTAGGACGATTGTCATTGCGGCTTTTTGTTTTTCGATCCGATGCGGGGTTCTTCGCCGTTCAACAAGCGACGGATATTGGCGCGGTGCATGAAAATAACCAGTATCGCGATGACGGTGGCGACGACCACATATTCGGGCTGATGGAACAGAGCCATGTAGGCCGGTGCCGCCACCGCAGTGACAAGCGCCGACAAAGACGAGATGCGCGTGATTATCGCCACGATCAACCATGTCGCGGCAGCGAGTAATGCCGCAGGCCAATAAAGCGCCAGCAGCACACCGAACGCCGTTGCAACGCCTTTGCCGCCTTTGAACCCCAACCAGGCGGGAAAGAGATGCCCAAGAAGGGCGGCGAGCGCGGCCACCAGACCCGCACTCTCGCCCCAAAAATGTCTCGCGATCAGGATCGCGACAGCGCCTTTGGCAGCATCGAAGATCAACGTCGCTGCGGCCGCCCAATATTTGCCGGTGCGCAATACATTGGTGGCGCCGATGCCGCCCGATCCGATTTTCCGCACATCCCCGCCGCCGGAGGCATAGGCGAAGAGCAAGCCGAATGGGATCGAGCCCAGGAGATAGCCCAGGATCAGCGCTTCCAAGCCAGAGAGGAGAGAGACCTGACCGATCATCGCCGACGACGATAGGGGGCTTTCTGAAGCAAATCTATCTATCGGGCGTCTTTTCCGCCGCGCGTGAAAACACACGCTCCGCTGACAAACGTCATCCGCGCCCGGCCCTGGAATTTACGGCCTTCGAAAGCGGTGTTGCGGGCGCGGGAATGAAGGTCTCTTTCATCCACGACAAAGGGCTCATCGGTGTCGATCAGCACCAGGTCGGCGGGCATGCCCTTGGCGAGGCTGCCCGCCTGAAGGCCTAGAAGCCGCGCAGGCGTGGACGTCAGGGCCGCCAGAATATGGATAAGGCCCGCTTGTCCATCGTGGAAGAGATTGAGCGCCGCAGGAAGTAACGTCTCAAGGCCCACCGCGCCGAAGGCAGCCGAAGCGAAAGTCTGCCGCTTGGTGTCGGCGCCTTGCGGTTCATGACTGGAAACAATCACGTCGATGGCGCCACTGGCGACACCTTCCACCATCGCGGCGCGGTCGGCTTCGGAACGCAGCGGCGGCTTCACTTTGCGGAAGGTGTAATAGCTGCGCACGTCGAGTTCGTTGAGCAG
Organism: Rhizomicrobium sp.; assembly: GCA_035605955.1. Taxonomy (GTDB): domain Bacteria; phylum Pseudomonadota; class Alphaproteobacteria; order Micropepsales; family Micropepsaceae; genus Rhizomicrobium. The sequence continues at coordinate 7,187 of DATNGI010000052.1, read as the reverse complement.
CAGATGATGGGCAGCGACACCGCAGGTAATCGGCAGCCCCGAGCGCTTCGCCGCGGTGATCGCATCCAACGCCGCGCGAGTGGAAATCTGCCCGAAATGGTAGCGGGCGCCTGTCAGCTCGACCAAGCGGATATCCCGCTCCACGATGATGGCTTCCGCCAGCGCCGGTGCCGCCGGCAGGCCCAAACGCGTGGCGAATTCGCTTTCGGTGATGGCAGCATTCGCGACCAGCTCGGGGTCTTCGGCGTGGCCCGCCACCAAAGCATCGAAGGTGGCGGCATAGGACAGCGCGCGCCGCATCACCCGCGCATTGGCGACTGTGCGGTCACCATCCGTGAAAGCCACGGCGCCCGCCTCCTTGAGGAGGCCGATCTCCGTCATCACTTCGCCATTCAAGCCTTGGGTCAAGGCCGCCATCGGCGCCACATGCACCTTGGCGGTGGCCTGGGCGCGGCGACGGATGAAATCCACCAGCGACGGCTCGTCGATCACCGGGTTGGTGTTGGGCATGGTGACGATGGTGGTGACACCGCCGGCCGCTGCCGCTTCACTGGCCGATGACAGGCTCTCGCGGTGCTCGCTGCCGGGCTCGCCGGTAAAGACCCGGCAATCGATCAGGCCCGGCGCCAGCACCAGGCCTTTGCAATCGATCACTTCGGGGTCGCGCGGTTCGGCGTCGTTGAAAAGCCTGGGGCCGATATCGGCGATACGGCCGTTCTCGACCAGAAGCCCGCCTTTGGTGTCCAAGCCCGAGGCCGGATCGATCAACCGCGCGTTGCGGAAGGCCAGGCGGCCGGTTTTTCCGCTGGGCGTCATAACATCCCCCGCGGCTCTGTTTCATTGCGCGCGAGTCCGCGCGCGAGGGCGTCCAACACCGCCATGCGGATCGCAACGCCCATCTCCACCTGCTCGGCGATCAGGCTGACATCCAGATCGTCGGCGATGTCGGAGGCGATTTCCACGCCTCGGTTCATCGGGCCCGGATGCATCACCAGCGCGCCTGGCTTGGCATGGCTGAGTTTCTCGCGGTCCAGGCCATAGAAGCGGAAATATTCCCGGCTCGATGGTACGAAGGCGCCGGTCATACGCTCCAGCTGTAGGCGCAGCATCATCACGATATCGGCGCCGGCCAAGCCTTGTTTCATATCGGTGAAGATTTCGACCCCGAAACGGTCCGCTTCGGCGGGCAGCAAGGTGCGCGGTGCAATCAGGCGCACGCGCGCGCCCAGCATGGCGAGCAGCCGGATATTGGAGCGTGCTACGCGGGAATGCAGGATGTCGCCGCAGATCGCCACGATCAGGCCTTCGATGCGGCCCAGGCGGCGGCGAATGGTCAACGCATCCAGAAGCGCCTGGGTGGGATGCTCATGGGCGCCGTCGCCGGCATTGATAACGCTGCAATCGAGCTTGCGCGAGAGGAGTTCGGCGGCGCCGGAATCCTGATGCCGCACCACCAGAATATCCGGCCGCATGGCGTTTAAGGTCGAAGCAGTGTCGATCAGGGTCTCGCCCTTGGAGACCGACGATGTCTTGACCGACATGTTGAGCACATCGGCGCCCAACCGCTTGCCCGCCAGCTCGAAGCTGGACTGGGTGCGGGTGGAGGCCTCGAAGAAGAGATTGATGAGAGTCCGGCCCTCGAGCGCTTCGGCCTTTTTGTTGCTGGCCCGGCTCTGCGCCACATAGCTTTCGCCCAGATCGAGCAAACCCGTCGCTTCGGGCACGGAAAGACCTTCGATCCCAAGCAGATGGCTTGTCTTCAGGATCGGGGAGCGGTTCGCGGATGTCATTAAAGCCTGGTGTATAGCCGCCATGCCCAGCGACGGCAAGCTGCTCTTCCTGTCGCGGTTAAGCGGTCATTTCTTCCAAACTTTTGCCGGCCGGTTCGGGCAGGAACAGGAGCGCAAGCAAGGTAACCGGCACAGCGGCCATGAGAAGCTGCAGCGCGGGACCATGGGCATGGAAGTGATCGTAAAGCCGTCCCTCCAGCACCAGCGCCGCCGCCCCACCCAATATCTCCAGCAGATAGCGCAAGGCCGCGACGGTGGCACGGTAGCGGGTGGGCATGATCTCCATCGCGAAGCTCGAGATCAGCGCCTCGCCGCAGACATACCCGAAGAAGCCCATGATCCAAAAAGGCGGAAGCAGGGCTGCGGGCAGTGTTCCATAAAACATCGCAAAGCCCACGCCGGCAGTGAGGATCACCGCGAAGGCCATGGCCTTGCGGCCAACACGGTCGGAAAGCCGTCCGACATGGATCGCCAGCGCCAGGCTCAGGAAGCCGCCCGGGATGAAGAGCAGATTCATGTCCAACGGAGAATAATGCATCACGCTCTGCAGATATTTGGGCGCGAAGGCGGATGCGGGAAAGACGCCAAAACCGAAGCCGGCCGATGCGATCAGGATCAAGATCAGGCGGCCGGGAAATTGAGTCACCATTTCTTTCAGCAATTGTCCCGTCTCTAACCATTTCGACCGAGTTTTTTCCACGGCCGCGGAAGTCAAAAAGCGTTCGGTCTCCGGCAGACCGCGGCGAAGATAGCCGAGAAGGAACAGCGGCAGGGCGCCGATCACATACAGTGAGCGCCAGCCATAGGGCAGGACGTTGATGGCGACAAAGGTGAGAGACGCGAGACCCGCGCCAAAAAAATTGAGGGACGCGATGGTGCCCGCCGCCCAGCCGCGCGCCGCCGCCGCCATCTCTTCGGCGATCACCACGAAACACAGCATCTCTTCGGTGTAAGCGAAAACCCGGGTGAGGATCTGGGCCCAGACGAATTGGGGATAGGTGGCGGCGAAAGCCGAGGCCAGCGTGAACAGCGCCTGGCCGAACACTGTCACCAGCAACAGCCGCCTGCGTCCCACCAGATCGGCGGCCGAGCAGATCAGCACAGCGGCGAAGACCGCCAGACGGAAATAGGAAATGGTGGGCCCGATCTGGTTTTCGGCGATATGCAGGCTGGCCTGGATCCTGGGCACCGCCAGGCCGAAGATATTGGTGTCGTAACCGGCGAACAGGGCGGTGATGCCGACCAGCAGAAACACGCGCTCCTGCCGCCAATTTGTGGGGACCGGCGGGCGCAGAAATGGCGGCAGCCACAAAAAACGGGCAGGCGCGTTGTCGTCTCTCATGGGGAGCCTTGTTTGAGGTGGCGCAATCGGTCGAGAGCGCCTTGGAGGATATAGGCCGCCGCCATCTTGTCCACGACTTCGCCGCGGCGCCGGCGGGAGGTGTCGGCATCAAGCAGCGTGCGGGTGACGGCCAAGGTGGAAAGCCTTTCGTCCCAGAAGGCCAGGGGGATCGGGCTGTGTCCGGCCCAGTTGCGGCCAAAGGCCCGCGCCGATTGCGCGGCCGGACCGTCCGAGCCGTCGAGATTGAGCGGCAGGCCGACCACCAGGCCGCCCACTTGCTGCTCACTTATTATATTGTCCAGCCTGGCGGCGTCGGCCGCGAACTTGCCCCGTTTCAAGGTCGCCATGGGCGTCGCCACGGTCAAAAGCCTATCCGACAGGGCCAGCCCAATAGTCTTTTCCCCCAGATCGAGGCCAAGCAATCGTGTGCCCGGCGCAAGCGCCGCTTCCAAAGCATCCGGTGCCACGATCCCCATCTTGCGCGTTATAGCCAAGAGCCAGGTAGCCTTGCTAGCGGATGGCCGCCCCTTTAGCGTTCGCCACCCATGAGATGGATTTGCGCAGTTGCAGCGCTGATGGCGCTGATGGCGCCGGCCCAGGCGCGGTTGTGGAAACCGGAGCGCGAAACGCTGGCGCAGGACTATGCCGTCATTACCGATATCCGCAAAAGCCACGACGTGATCAGCGTGTTCTGGTTGGCTCCGCCACTGGCGCCCAGCTCGCCCGCCGCGCAACTCATTCTGGAACGCTATGTGATCGTGGGTGTCTCGCACGTGAAGCAGGACACGGTCACTGGCAAAACGGAGTCCACCAACCTGGATGCCGTCGAAGCTCATGACAATGACGGCAAGCCGCTGACCCTGCTCGAGGGCGACAAAGTACCCCCAACCGTGGCCGCCGTAATCACGGGCATTGGCGGGATGGCGCGACAGGCTATGGGGGTAACCGGCACCGGGATGCGGTTTTTCGCGTTCGAAGCCGGCAATATACGGGCCTGCGGCAAGGGGCGGCTGTCCGTGGTTTATGTGGGCGAGACTTATACTTACGACACTCCCATCCCAGGCTGCGGTGCGCCCTGATTGCTTGCCAGGATTGCTTGCCAGTCTGGCCCGCCCTTGCTAGCTAAGGCTCGCTTTTCAACCTCCCGAGCAACATGTCTGTAGACAAGGAAACCGTGCGCCGTATCGCCAGGCTTGCCAGGCTGGCGGTACCTGAAACGCGTCTGGAACCCATGGCCGGCGAACTCAACGGCATCTTCCAATGGGTGGAGATGCTGAATGAGGTGAATGTCGAAGGTGTGCCGGCGATGACCTCGGTCGTGGCGCAGAAGCTCAAATGGCGCAAGGACGAAGTCACCGATGGCGGTGCGGCGGACGCCCTGATGCAGAACGCGCCGGAGCGGGAAGACAGTTTCTTCGTCGTACCCAAGGTGGTGGAATGAGTGTCGCCATCGCGGTGGAAACACCCTTGTCCGATGATGTGCGCCGCCTGGTGGCGGCATTGAACGAGGTCACGCTCAAACTGACGCCGCGCGAATTCACGCATCATCTGACGGTCGAGCAGATGGCCGGCCCCGAGATGACGGTTTTCGTGGCGCGCCAAAATGGCCAGGCGATCGCGATGGGATCGCTGCGCCGCCATCCCGGCCAGGTGGGCGAGATCAAGCGCATGTACACCATGCCTGAGTATCAAGGACAGGGGATCGGCAAACGCATCCTGGCCGAGATCGAGGCCCTGTCCCGGCGCGAAGGTCTTACATCGCTGGCGCTGGAGACAGGCAACAATTTCGAGGCCGCCTTGCAGCTTTATCGCAGGGCCGGTTTTGAAAGCTGCGGTCCGCTGCTGGACTATCCCGCGACGCCCTTTACCGCCTTCTTTCGGAAATCCCTTTCTATCAGCGTGTCGGCATGAGCGAGCCCAATTTCACGACCCTGGCGCAGGCGCGTGACGCGCTGAAGGCCAGGAAGATTTCATCGACCGAGCTGACCTCGGCCTTTGTGCGCACACTGGAACAGTCGCGCGGGCTCAATGCCTTTGTCACCGAGACGCCGGAGCGGGCTTTGGATATGGCGAAGGCCTCGGATGCCCGGTTGGCGAAGGGCGAGGGCAAACCGCTGGAAGGCTTGCCGCTGGCGATCAAGGATCTGTTCTGCACCAAGGGCGTGAAGACCACCGCGGGCAGCCGCATCCTGGGCAATTTCGTGCCGCCTTATGAATCCACCGTCACCCAGAATCTCTGGAACGCGGGCGCGGTGATGCTGGGCAAGACCAACATGGACGAATTCGCCATGGGCTCGTCCAACGAAACCAGCGCCTCGGGGCCGGTGTTCAATCCGTGGCGGGCCAAGAACAGCAACGCCAATTTGGTGCCCGGAGGCTCATCGGGCGGTTCGGCCGCCGCCGTATCGGGCGATCTTTGTCTGGCCGCCACCGGCACCGATACTGGTGGCTCCATCCGCCAGCCCGCCGCCGTCACGGGAATCGTTGGCCTCAAGCCCACCTATGGCCGCTGCTCGCGCTTCGGCATCGTGGCCTTCGCGTCCTCGCTGGATCAGGCCGGCCCGATGACCAAGACGGTCCGAGATGCCGCTATCCTGCTTACCCAGATGGCGAGCGTCGATGCGAGGGATTCCACCAGCGTCGACATTCCCGTGCCCGATTACGAAAAGCAGCTGGAAGGCGGCATTCGCGGGCTTAGGGTCGGCATCCCCAAGGAATATCGGATCGACGGCATGCCCGCCGATATCGGTGCGCTATGGGAAAAAGGTGCGGCTTGGCTGAAGGCGCAGGGCGCGGAAATCGTGGAAGTCTCCTTGCCGCACACCAAATATGCGCTTCCCACTTATTATATTGTCGCGCCGGCGGAAGCGTCTTCCAATCTGGCCCGCTATGACGGGGTGCGTTTTGGCCATCGCACCGGCGGCAGTATTCGCGATATCACGGAGCTTTACGAAAAGAGCCGGGCCGAAGGCTTTGGCACCGAAGTGCAGCGCCGTATCCTGATCGGGACCTATGTGCTGTCGGCGGGTTATTACGATGCCTATTACGCCCGCGCCCAGAAGCTGCGCACCCTGATCAAGCGGGACTTCGACAAGGCGTTCGAGAACTGCGACGTGCTGCTGACGCCGGCAACGCCGGGTCCGGCTTTTGGCGTGGGCGAAAAGACCGACGATCCGGTGTCCATGTATCTGAACGACGTCTTCACCGTGACCGTCAATCTGGCAGGGTTGCCTGGCCTTTCCGTGCCTGCCGGCCTCACCGATAATGGTCTGCCTCTGGGCCTGCAGTTGATCGGCAAGGCCTTCGACGAAGGCACCGTGCTGCGCACCGGCCTGGCGCTGGAAGATGCGGCCCAGTTCCGGCACAAGCCGGCCAATTGGTGGAGAGCGGCATGAACGCGCCCGCATCGAAATTCATCAAGGGTCAGACCGGCGACTGGGAGATCGTGATCGGTATGGAAGTCCATGCCCAGGTCCTTTCCAAATCCAAATTATTCTCCGGCGCCTCGACCGAGTTCGGCGCCGAGCCGAACGCCCAGGTTTCCTTCATCGATGCCGGCATGCCGGGGATGTTGCCCGTCATCAATGGGAAATGCGTGGAACAGGCGGTCAGGACGGGGCTCGGCCTCAAATCCAAGATCAATCTGTGGAGTATTTTCGACCGTAAGAACTATTTCTATCCCGACCTGCCCCAGGGCTATCAGATCAGCCAGTACAAGAACCCCATCGTGGGCGAGGGTGAAGTCACCATCGATCTCAAGGACGGCGAAAGCCGCCTGGTGGGGATTGAGCGCCTGCATCTGGAACAGGACGCCGGCAAAAGCCTGCACGATCAGCATCCCGACAGTTCCTATGTCGATTTGAACCGCTCCGGCATCGCGCTGATGGAGATCGTGACCAAGCCGGACATGCGCTCCTCCGAAGAAGCCGCGGCTTTCCTCAGGAAATTGCGCGCCATCGTCCGCTATCTGGGCACCTGCGACGGCAATATGGACGAAGGCTCGATGCGGGCCGACGTCAATGTCTCGGTCTGCCGGACGGGGGGCTATGACAAAT
>DATNGI010000051.1:0-37167 GCA_035605955.1 Rhizomicrobium sp. | reverse complement strand
CATCTTCTGTCGTTGATCAACGACATGCTCGATGTCGCAAAGATCGAGTCCGGGCGCATGGAAATCGAGCCGCGCTGGGTCGATCCACGGGAGGCCGTGGAAAGCGTGGGCCGGTTGATGGCGGGGCGCGCCATGCAGAAGGGGCAATCGCTGGTGCTGGATTTCGCGCCCGACATGCCGCTGGTGTTCGCCGACGAACGCGCGTTCCGCCAGATGCTGCTCAATCTTCTTTCGAATGCGGTGAAATTCACGCCCGAAGGCGGCCATATCGCGGTCGCCTGCGCCGGCGATTGCCGAGGCGGGCTTGAAGTCGCAGTCACCGACGACGGTCCGGGCATACCGGAGGATAAGCTGCTGCGCGTGCTGGAACCCTTTTCGCAGGTCAACAATCGGTTCGATCGCGATGCAGGCGGCACCGGGCTAGGCCTGGCCTTGGTCGACGGTTTGGTCCGGCTGCATGGCGGCGCCATTGCACTGACCAATATTCCCGGCGGCGGGCTTCGCGCGGCGCTTTACTTTCCGTCAACCATGCCGATGGGCCATGCCCGCGCCGGAGCCTAGGATTTTCGTCAGCAATTGGTTAAGCGCCCCGCCGCTAAACTTGCGGTTGCTGGAACTGGCGGCTGGGTGAAGCAAGTGTTGGCCATTTCTACCGATCAGAAGACCGGGCGCGAAGACGCCCGCGTGCTGAAGGCACAGCTCGACCTTGCCGCGCAGTCGATCAAGGCGACCTGGGCGACGTCTCCGCTTTGGGCCACCGCCATAGCGTTTCTTTGCTCGAAGTTGGTCGGCATTCTTGGCGACCGACCGCTGGGGGTGACGCTCTACCTGCCGCTGATCGTGCTGGCAGCCATGATGGCGGCAATAGCGGTCACCACGCTTTATCAAGGCGAAGGGACGCGCGACCCGGATTGCGCCCTGACGCCCTGGTATTGGCGCTTCTGCGGCGCCCAGATTGGCGTCAGCGCCGCCTGGGGCGCCATGCCCTGGTTGCTGTGGGACCATGGCAATCCTATCAATCATCTCTTCCTTGCAACCTCGGCCATCGCCGTGGTCTCGGCGCTGGTCCTGGCGCGCGGCAGCAACATGGCCATGTTCGTGTGCGCCATCGTGCCGCTCTCCTGTCTCACCACTTTGCGTTTCGCGATGGGCGATTCTGTCCTCGACCAGGTGATCGCGGTCCTGTCGCCGCTGGTCGGCCTGCAATTGTGGTGGACCGGCCGGCCGCTGGTGATCCGCATGCAGGAAGACTCCCGCCTGCGCTTTCACGTCGAGGATCTGGCGCGCGAGCTGGAAGAAACCCGCGACGATGCCTTGCGCAAGCGCTTCGAGGCGGAAACCGCCAACGCGTCCAAGACCGCATTCCTGGCCAATATGAGTCACGAATTGCGCACGCCTTTGAACGCCATTCTGGGTTTCTCGGAAATCATCGGTCAGGAATGTTTCGGACCGGTCGGCAGCCTTCGCTACAAGGACTACGCCAACGACATTCATTCCTCAGGCGCGCATCTCCTCTCCTTGATCAACGATCTTCTGGATGTCGCCAAGATCGAGGCCGGGCGGATGGAGATTTCACCCCATCCGCTGGATGCGCGGCGCACCTTCGACATCGCGCTGAAGCTGGCGGGCAGCAAGGCAAGCGAGAAGAGCCAGACGCTCACCATCGATGTCGAACCCTCCTGCCCGCCGCTTCATGCCGATGAGCGCGCGCTGAAGCAGATTCTGATCAATCTGGTCTCCAATGCGGTGAAGTTCACGCCGCAAGGCGGGCGCATCGAAGTCTTGGCCAGCAAGGCGCGCGACGGCGGGTTTCAGATCATGGTGCGCGACAATGGCCCCGGCATTCCGCGCGACAAGCTGGACAGTATCTTCACGCCCTTCAGCCAAGTCGACAATCGCTATGACCGCCAGACCGGCGGCACGGGCTTGGGGCTGGCGTTGGTCCGTGGCTTGTCGGAACTCCATGGCGGCCGTGCCTGGATCGAAAGCGACGCGGGCGCGGGTTGCACCGCTTTCGTCGTGCTGCCGGTGAAAGCGCCGGCGCTTCAGATGGTTCCAGCTTAAAAAGAAAAGGCCTGGGGTGAGCCAGGCGTAACCGAAGGTCCGGTGGACCGTCGGTCCTGGCGAACGGTCCATAGCGACAGCATATGGACGCGTTGCGCGGCCAAGCAAAAAGGGCGCGACTTTCGCCGCGCCCTTTGTTTTGCATTAAAACTTGTCATGGCCGGGCAGCAAGCCCGCTCTCGCGGGCGCCGCGCGGCGCCTAGCGACAGCGTAGGCGCGCCGTCAGACCGAATAATACATCTTGAATTCGACGGGATGCGGCGTGTGCTCGAAGGCATAGACTTCGTTCATCTTGAGCTCGATATAGCTGTCGATGAAATCGTCGCTGAAGACGCCGCCCTTTTTGAGGAAGGCGCGGTTCTTGTCGAGATTTTCCAGCGCCTCGCGCAGTGAACCGCAGACCTGCGGCACTTTCGCCAGTTCTTCCGGCGGCAGCGCGTAGAGGTCTTTGTCCATCGGGCCACCCGGATGGATCTTGTTCTCGATCCCGTCCAGGCCCGCCATCAGCATCGCGGCATAGGCGAGATAGGGATTGGCGCCGGGATCGGGGAAGCGAACTTCCACCCGCTTGCCCTTGGGCGAAGGCGAGAAGGGAATGCGGCACGACGCCGAACGATTGCGCGAGGAATAGGCCAGAAGCACCGGCGCTTCGAAGCCGGGGATCAGGCGCTTATAGCTGTTGGTGAGCGGATTGGTGAAGGCGTTGAGCGCCTTGGCATGCTTGATGATGCCGCCGATATAATAGAGGCACAGATCCGACAGGTCGGCATAACCCGAGCCGGCGAACAGCGGCTTGCCGGCTTTCCAGATCGACTGATGCACATGCATGCCCGAGCCATTGTCGCCATAGACGGGCTTGGGCATGAAGGTCGCCGATTTGCCATAGGACTGGGCGACTTGGTGGATCACATATTTGTAAATCTGCATATAGTCGCCGCACTTGGTCAGGGTGTTGAACTTGAAACCAAGTTCATGCTGGGCGGTGGCGACTTCGTGATGGTGCTTCTCCGGCTGGATGCCCATATCGCCCATGATGGCCAGCATCTCGCCGCGCATGTCCTGCTCGGAATCGACCGGCGGCACGGGGAAATAGCCGCCCTTGACCTGGGGACGGTGGCCGAGATTGCCGCCTTCATATTCGGTGCCGGTATTGTAGGCGCCTTCCTTGCTGTCCAGGAAATAGAAGCCCTTGTTCATGCCGACTTCGAAGCGGACATCGTCGAACACGAAAAATTCCGCTTCCGGACCGAAATAGGTGGTGTCGCCGATGCCCGAAGAATTGACATAGGCCTCGGCCGCCTTGGCGATGGAGCGCGGGCAGCGGCCATAGCGCTGGCCGGTGGTGGGTTCGTGCACGTCGCAGACCAGGATCAGCGTGGTCTGGGCGAAGAAGGGATCGATCACCGCGGTATCGAGATCCGGCACCAGCAGCATGTCGGACTCGTTGATCGCCTTCCAGCCAGCGATCGACGAGCCGTCGAACATGGTGCCGTTGGTCAGGAAATCGTCATCCACCATCGATAGGTCGAACGTGACATGCTGCCACTTGCCGCGCGGATCGGTGAACCGGATGTCGACGAATTTGACGTCTTTCTCTTTGATGAGCTTCAGGATGTCGCCTGCGCTCGTTTTCTTGTCGGCCATGATTTCGGTCTTCCCTTCGATGATCGTTTAGAAACACCCCAGCGCGGTTGGCCCGCGTGTCAGGATTCTACTTTATTGTCGCTCCGGCTCGCGCCGACGCTCCTAGATCGCGTCCGAGCCGGTCTCGCCGGTGCGGATGCGGATGACTTCCTCGACATTGAGGACGAAAATTTTGCCGTCGCCGATGCGGCCGGTGCGGGCAGCTTTCTGAATCGCTTCGATCGAGGCTTCCAGCCGCTGGTCGGGCACCACGATCTCGATCTTCACTTTGGGCAGGAAGTCCACGACATATTCGGCGCCGCGATAAAGCTCGGTGTGGCCCTTCTGGCGGCCGAAGCCCTTGGCCTCGGTGACAGTGATGCCCTGGACGCCGACTTCCTGCAGCGCCTCTTTTACTTCGTCGAGCTTGAACGGCTTGATGATGGCTTCGATCTTTTTCATGCGATCCTTCGCGCGTCCGAGCGGCCCCTTACGGACGCGGTTTTAACGAAGTTGCAGGACTTGTGCCGGTCTTTTTTGCCGCATTTGCCTTGGCTTTCAAGGATTTGTAGGGGTTGCCCACAGGAGAGGCGGCCTCTGCTGCCCATTATAAGAGCAGATTGCTTGCTTTACGGGCGATGCGCCCGGCCATTTGTCAGGCCAGCCGGGCTCTGTAAAGGTGCGCCGCCATGAGCATTTCGCCCACTTTCAATCCCGTTTTCGCCCGCCTAGGCACCACCATCTTCACCGTCATGTCGGCGCTCGCCACCGAGCATAAGGCCGTCAATCTGGGCCAGGGGTTCCCCGACCTGGACGGGCCGGAATCTGTCCGCGCCCGGGCCGCGCAGGCCTTGATGGAAGGTCCCAACCAATACCCGCCCATGCCGGGCGTGCCGGAACTGCGTCAGCAATTGTCGGCGCACGCCAAGCGTTTCTACGACCTCGATTATGATTGGAAGGACGAAGTGCTGGTCACCTCCGGCGGTACGGAGGCGTTGACGTCAGCCATCATGGGCCTGGCGGGGCCAGGCGGCGAACTGGTGCTGATCGAGCCGGCTTACGATTCCTATCGCCCCATCGCCGAGGCTGTGGGCGCGACCATCAAGACCATCACGCTCTCGCCGCCGGATTTCCGGCTGACCGAGGCGATGCTGGCGGCCGCGGTCACGCCGCGCACGCGCGTCTTGATGATCAACTCGCCGCTCAACCCTGTCGGACGGGTGTTCGACGCCGAAGAGCTTGGCGCTATCGCGCGCGTGGTAAGCGAAAGCAACGCCCATGTCATTTGCGACGAAGTCTATGAGCACCTCACCTATGACGGGCGGCCGCATACGCCGTTGGCGACGTTTCCGGGGCTGCGCGAGCGTTGCGTGCGGGTGGGTTCGGCGGGAAAGATCTTCTCCCTGACGGGATGGAAAGTGGGCTGGCTCACAGGTCCGCGCGATCTGATTTCCGTGATCGCCAAGGCGCATCAGTTCCTTACCTTCACCACGCCGCCTTCGCTGCAATTGGGTGTGGCTCATGGCCTAGCGCATGAGATGGAGAGCGCGGTGACCTTGGCGGCGCGGCTTCAGGACAATCGCGATCTTCTGGCGGCCGGGCTTTCCGAACTGGGCTTCGAGGTCCTTCCCAGCGAAGGCACTTATTTTCTCACAGCGGGCATCTCCGGCCTCACCAACGAGAAAGACCGCGCGTTCTGCGAAAGACTGGTGCGCGAGGCGGGCGTGGCGCTGATCCCTCTCAGCGAATTCTTCACCGGTCCCAACCGGCCGGACACTTATGTCCGCTTTGCCTTCTGCAAGCAGCGCGTGGTCATCGAAGAGGCGCTGAAGCGCCTCAAGGCTCACTTCAAGCGCGGCTGAACAGACATGTCCGAACCTCGTATGTCCGAACCTTGGCACTGGAATGCGCCGCAATTGTCCGCCGCCTTCGCGGCTCATGAGGTTTCTCCCGTTGAACTGGCGACCGCACTTCTTTCGCGCGTGAAGAAGCTGGATTCGAAGGTCAATTCCTTCTGCCTGATCGATGAAGGCACGACCTTGGATCAAGCGCAGGCTTCCGAAGAGCGCTGGCTGAAAGGCGCGCCGCTGTCGCCGCTGGACGGCGTGCCGGTGGCGATCAAGGACCTCCTGCTCACGCGCGGCTGGCCCACCCTGCGCGGCTCGCGCACCATCGATCCCAATCAAGCCTGGGATCTGGATTCTCCCGTCATCGCGCGCCTGCGTGAGGCGGGCGCGGTGCTGCTGGGAAAAGTCACCACGCCCGATCATGGCTGGAAAGGCGTCACGGACTCTCCGCTCACCGGCATCACCCGCAATCCTTGGAACCTGGACAAGACACCGGGTGGATCGTCGGGCGGGTCTTCGGCGGCGCTGGCGGCGCGGCTGGCACCGCTCGCCTTGGGCACCGATGGCGGCGGCTCCATCCGCATTCCGGCGAGCTTTGCCGGCGTGTTCGGCATCAAGCCCCATTTCGGGCGCGTGCCGGCCTGGCCCGGTTCACCGTTCGGGACCTTGTCGCATCTGGGGCCTATGAGCCGCGATGTCGAAGGCAGCGCCATGCTGCTCGACATTCTGGCGCGCCCGGATGCGCGCGACTGGCAATCCTTGCCGCCGCCACAAAAAAACTTTGCCACCGATTTGCGTCGCGGCGTCAAAGGCAAGCGCATCGCCTTCAGCCTCACCATGGGATATGCGAGGAATGTCGAGCCGCAGGTGGCGGAGCTGGTCTCCGCCGCGGCACGGCGCTTTTCAGAACTCGGCGCTTATGTCGAAGAGGTCGATCCGCCTGGCGGCGATCCCGGCCCGATCTTTCAAACCCTTTGGTGGGGTGGGGCGGGTTTTGTGTTCGGCAAGGCGTCTGCCCAGACCAAGGCGCTGCTCGATCCCGATCTGGCGGCCGTCGCGGAAGAAGGCGTCGCTATCCCCGTGCATCGTTATATCGAAGCCAATGTCCAGCGCGGTGCTTATGCCAGCGCGATGCGGCTGTTCATGGAGAAATATGATTTCCTCTTGACGCCATCCCTCGCTGTCGCCGCGTTCGATGTGGGCAAGCTCTCGCCTTATGACGATGGCGGTTCCTGGCCCAATTGGACGCCGTTCAGCTTCCCTTTCAACCTCACCCAGCAGCCGGCCGCCAGCGTGCCTTGCGGGCGCACGCGCGAGGGCCTTCCGGTGGGATTGCAGATCGTGGGCCGGCACTATGACGATTGGGGCGTGCTCGAGGCGGCGATGGCCTATGAGAGCATCGATCCGCATGTCGATGATGTGCCCGAAGGCTTTCAGTGAGTGGTGAAATTCTCACCAACGCGGAGATGCGCGAGGCCGATGGTTTCGCGGTCAAGGCTGGGATCGCTTCGCTTTCTTTGATGGAAAATGCGGGCCGCGCCGTAGCGGACGCGATCCTTGCGCGCTTTGCCGCTTGCCGTGCCGTGGTGCTTTGCGGCCCCGGCTACAATGGCGGCGATGGTTTCGTGGTAGCGCGGCTGTTGGCCGAACATGGTTTCGATGTCCTGGTCGCGGCCGGCGAAGGGCATAGCGGCGATGCCGGTCAAATGGCATCGCGCTGGCAAGGCGCGCGCGCGCCGCTCACTTATGCCGCGCTCGATCGTGCCGGCTTGATCGTTGATGCCCTATTCGGCGCGGGTCTGTCGCGGCCGCTGGAGGGCAACATGCGCGCCATGGTGGAAGCAATCAATCGCTCGCCGGCGCCTGTGGTGTCTGTGGATGTGCCCAGCGGTGTGGATGGCGATAGCGGAAAAATTCAAGGCGCGGCGGTCGATGCCGACGTCACGGTTACCTTTTTCCGTCTGAAGCCCGGCCATCTATTGCTGCCGGGCAGAAATCTCTGCGGCGAAATCATGCTGGCCGATATCGGCATTCCCGCCCAAGCCTGCGCGGGCATCCGCTTGCTCGAGAATTCGCCGCTGCTATGGGGCGCCTGCTATCCCTGGCCGCAAGCAGATGCGCACAAATATGCACGCGGTCATTGTGTGGTCGTTTCGGGACCCGCGCATGCCACCGGCGCGGCGCGTCTGGCGGCGCGAGGCGCCCTTCGCATCGGCGCAGGGCTTGTCAGTGTCGCCGCTGAGAAAGAGGCAGTCGCCATCAACGCCGCGCATCTCACCGCCATCATGGTGAAGCCGTTCGACGGCGCCAAAAATCTGGCCGCGCTTTTGGCCGACCGCCGCCTGAACGCCGTCGTCGCCGGTCCTGGCCTGGGCATTGGCGCCGCCACCCGCGCACTAGTGGAAACGGTGCTGGCAAGCACTGCCTCCGCCGTGCTGGATGCGGATGCGCTAACGGTCTTCAAGGACGAGCCGAAAAACCTGTTCGCCCGCATCAACCAGCCGACAATTTTGACCCCGCATGTAGGGGAGTTCGAACACCTGTTTCCTGGTCTACTGGAAAGATCCGTCAGCAAGGTCGAAGCGGCCCGCGCCGCCGCCGCCCGTGCCCACACTGTGGTCCTGCTGAAAGGCCCCGACACAGTGGCGGCCGCTCCCGATGGGCGCGCCGCCATCAATGCCAACGCCCCGCCGACCCTGGCGACCGCCGGGGCGGGCGATGTGCTGGCGGGCTTCATTGGCGGCCTTCTGGCCCAGGGCATGCCGGCCTTCGAAGCGGCTTGCGCGGCTGCCTGGCTTCATGGCGATGCCGCAGGCCGGTTCGGGTCTGGCCTGATCGCCGAAGACCTGCCCGAAATCCTTCCCGAAAGCCTCGCCAGCCTCCGAGAACGGCTGGTAACCCCCAACAACACTTGATATAGGGGCGCGGCTCTCGAGGGGCGCCCCCGGAAATGCGGACATGGCGGAACTGGTAGACGCGCTGGATTTAGGTTCCAGTGACGAAAGTCGTGGGGGTTCAAGTCCCTCTGCCCGCACCATTTCCTAGCGGGCCGGGGCCCGCTAGGAAATGCCAAGGGCCCGCGCCCCAGCGTCTTCGGGGGACCGCGGCAGAGAAAAAAATTTGGGCCGTCGTGCCCACACTTAATTGGTAAGGACGACAGACATGCAGATCACCCAGACGGTTTCCGAGGATCTCCGCCGCCAATATACGGTGACCGTGCCGGCCAGCGAGTTGGACGCCAAAGTCACCAAGCGGCTGGAAGAGATGAAGCCGCGCGTGAACCTCAAGGGCTTCCGCCCGGGCAAGGCGCCGGTCTCTTTCCTCAAAAAGCAGTTCGGCAAGTCGGTGATGGGCGAAGTGGTCGAGCAGGCCGTCAATGAAGGCAGCCAGAAGGCCATCAACGACAATCAGTTGAAGCCGGCGTTGCAGCCGCGCGTCGAACCGGTGGGCGACGTCCAGGAAGTGGTGGACGGCAAGGCCGATTTGCAATTCACCGTCACCGTCGACCTGATGCCGGACTTCGAGACCACTGATGTCTCCAAACTTTCGGCCGAGCGCCTGACCTCGGAAGTGACCGATGCCGATATCGACGAGGCGCTGGATCGCCTAGCCAAGCAGAGCCGGGGCTTTGTCGCGCGCGCCGAGGGCGAAGCAGCGGAGAAGGACGACATCGTCCAGATCGATTTTGTGGGCCGCATTGACGGTGTGGAGTTCGAAGGCGGCAAAGGCGAGAATTTCAATCTCACCTTGGGTTCGGGTCAGTTCATTCCCGGTTTCGAGGATCAACTGATCGGCGCCAAGGCGGGCGAAGCGCGCGACGTCAAGGTGACATTCCCCGCCGACTATCATTCCGCCGATCTGGCGGGCAAGGAAGCGGTCTTCGCCGTCACGGTGAAAGAGATCAAGGCGCCGGAAGAGGCCAAGATCGACGACGAGCTGGCCAAGAAGATGGGCCTGGAAAGCTTGAGCGTGCTCAAGGATCGGGTGCGCGATCAGGTGAAGGCCGATTTCTCCGCTGCCAGCCGGCTGCATCTGAAGCGCCGCATCCTGGATGCGCTGGACACCGCGCACAGCTTCCCGCTGCCGCCGGCCATGGTGGAAGCGGAATTCGCTTCCATCTGGGCGCAGGTCGAAGCCGAGCTGAAGCGCGAAGGCAAGACCGCCGCCGATGAAGGCAAGACCGAGGACGAGCTTAAGGCGGAATATCGCGCCATCGCCGAACGCCGCGTGCGTCTGGGTCTGGTCCTGGGCAAGCTGGGTGAGCAAAACGGCATTACCATCACGGGGGAAGAGGTCAATCGCGCTATCATGAACCGCGCGCGCCAATTCCCCGGCCAGGAGCAGCAAGTGTTCCAGTATTACGCCAACAATCAACAGGCCCAGGCGGAGATCCGCGCGCCTCTGTTCGAGGACAAGGTGGTGGATTTCATCGCCGAACTGGCGCAGGTGACCAACAAGTCGGTGGATCGCGAGACCTTGTTCAAGGATCCGGACGACCTGCCGGAAAGCATCGCCAAGGCCTGATCCTCGTAATCCAGGGCCGGAACGCTATATTAAGAGAGCGATAGTGTAAGACTGTCGCCAGACGGTATCGAATCGGAAAGCGCGCCCATGGCCAATCCCACCGAGTTCCACAACAACACCCTGGTGCCCATGGTGGTCGAGCAGACCGCCCGGGGCGAGCGCGCCTTCGACATCTATTCGCGCCTTCTGAAGGAACGCGTGATCTTCATCACGGGTCCGATCGAGGATTATGGCGCCAGCCTGATCACCGCCCAGCTTCTGTTCCTTGAGGCCGAAAACCCCAAGAAGGAAATCCATATGTACATCAACTCGCCCGGCGGGTTGGTGACGGCAGGCCTGGCGATCTACGACACGATGCAATATGTCCGCCCGCCGGTTCAGACCTTTTGTATCGGTCAGGCAGCGTCGGCCGCATCTCTGTTGCTTTGCGCCGGCAAAAAGGGCGAGCGTTTCGCGCTGCCGAACGCTCGGATCATGGTCCACCAGCCCTCGGCCTCTTACTACGGCCAGGCCGCCGACATCGCCCGCCACGCCCAGGAGATCGTGAAACTCAAGCGCCGGCTGAATGAGATTTATGCCAAGCATACCGGCCAGACGGTTGAAGCCATTGAAAAGATGCTGGACCGGGATACCTATATGACAGCGGAAGAAGCCAAGAGTTTCGGGCTGTTAGACCAGGTGATGAGCCGGCGTCCGGAAGGCGAAACCCCGCCCTGAAACGCCGAAAAAAGGAAAAGTTCCTGAAATTTCCGGCACTTGGAACGGATTAAACAAATCTTGATCCCATCGCCGCTAACGTGGTCGAATGTTGGGAGGTGGGGGTGCTTCGGCTCCTCCGGCATGGTGCAAAGCAGCATGGGCCCAGCCCTGAGCTGCGAAGCGGGCGATAGCCCCCGGTGGAAGGACCGGAAGCGAGATGAGTAAGGCCAGCGGCGGCGAGTCCAAAAACACGCTTTACTGCTCTTTCTGCGGCAAGAGCCAGCATGAAGTGCGCAAGCTCATCGCCGGCCCGACCGTGTTCATCTGCGACGAGTGCGTCGAGCTTTGCATGGAGATCATCCGGGAGGAGAACAAGACCTCCTTCATGAAATCCAAGGAGGGCGTGCCGACCCCGCAGGAGATTTTCAAAGTCCTGGACGATTACGTCGTTGGCCAGAGCCACGCCAAGAAGGTGCTCTCGGTCGCCGTCCACAATCACTACAAGCGCATCAACAGCTCGGGTAAAAACGGCGACGTCGAACTCGCCAAATCCAACATCATGCTGATCGGCCCCACCGGCTGCGGCAAGACCTTGCTGGCGCAGACCCTGGCGCGCATCCTGGACGTGCCCTTCACCATGGCCGACGCCACCACGCTCACCGAAGCGGGCTATGTCGGCGAGGATGTGGAGAACATCATCCTCAAGCTGCTGCAGGCGGCCGACTATAATGTCGAACGGGCCCAGCGCGGCATCGTCTATATCGACGAAGTCGACAAGATCTCGCGCAAATCCGACAATCCTTCCATCACCCGCGACGTCTCGGGCGAAGGTGTGCAGCAGGCGCTGCTCAAGATTATGGAAGGCACCGTTGCCTCGGTGCCGCCGCAAGGCGGCCGCAAACATCCGCAGCAGGAATTCCTGCAGGTGGATACCACCAATATCCTCTTCATCTGCGGCGGCGCTTTTGCCGGCCTGGACAAGATCATTTCGGCGCGCACCTCGGGCACCTCGATGGGCTTCGGCGCCAATGTGAAAGGGCCGGACGAACGCGGTACGGGCGAGATCCTGCGCGAGATTGAGCCGGAAGATCTGCTCAAATTCGGCCTGATCCCGGAATTCATCGGCCGCTTGCCGGTGCTCGCCACCCTGGGCGATCTGTCGGAACCGGCGCTGATCGAGATTCTGACCCGGCCGAAAAACGCGCTCGCCAAGCAATATATGCGCATGTTCGAGATGGAAGGCGTCAAGCTGCGCTTCCAGGAAGAGGCGCTGCATTCGATTTCGCGCAGGGCGATACAGCGTAAGACCGGCGCCCGCGGCTTGCGCTCGATCCTGGAAGGTATTCTGCTCGAGACCATGTTCGAGCTTCCCACCCTCAACGGGGTGCAGGAGGTGGTGATCACCGCCGATGTGGTCGATGGCAAGGCGCGCCCCCTGTACACATATTCGGACAAGGGCCAGGCGCGCGAGCAGACAGCGTCCTGATCGCGCGAGCTGACAGCCCCGAATCGCTGGGCCTCCTGCTCGTCGCAGGGAACTTGCGTCCCCCTAAGTCCGCCTTGAAACTGTATCGCAAGCAGACCACTTTAGAGTGTCGGGAGCCGGCCCCGAGGGGAGTTGGGCGGCTCTTTCATGCGGTCCGCGCCAGGTTGTTCGGGCGGACCTTTAAGCCGGCGGGCTGGCCGGCAGGAGCAAAGTAAGATGGCGGACGACGCCGCAAAGAAGATCGACGACAAGATTTCCGGCGACACGAACATGGCGCCGGTTCTCCCCCTGCGCGACATCGTGGTTTTTCCCCATATGATCGTGCCGCTCTTCGTGGGCCGCGAGAAATCGGTGCGCGCGCTTGAAGAGGTGATGAATGACGAAAAGCAAATCCTGCTTCTGACCCAGAAGGTGGCGGCCGAAGACGATCCCACGCCCGACGGGCTGCACAATATCGGAACGCTCGCCACGGTGTTGCAGCTTCTGAAGCTGCCCGACCAGATCGTCCGCGTGCTGGTGGAAGGAAAGGGACGCGCCCGCGTCACCGGCTTCACCGGCCGCACCGACTTCTTCCAGGCCACAATCGAGAAGATCGCGGAAGACAGTCCGCCGGCGCGCGAAAGCGAAGCCTTGCTGCGCACGGTCAAGACCAATTTCGAGCAGTACATCAAGCTCAACAAGAAGATCCCGTCCGAGACTTTGGCGGCGGTTGCCGCTATCGACGACCCGGCGCGGCTGGCCGACTCCGTCGCGGCGCATCTGTCGGTGAAGATCTCCGATCGCCAGGCCCTCTTGGAGACCCTCTCGACCACCGAGCGGCTAGAGAAGGTCCTCTCCCTAATCGAGGCTGAGATCGGCGTGCTGCAGGTCGAGCGCAAAATCCGCAGCCGCGTCAAGCGCCAGATGGAGAAGACCCAGCGCGAATATTATCTCAATGAGCAGTTGAAGGCGATCCAGAAAGAACTCGGCGAAGGCGAAGAAGGCCGCGACGAGATGAACGAGCTGGAAGACCGTATCCGCAAGACCAAGCTCAGCAAGGAAGCGCGCGAAAAGGCGATGGCGGAAGTGAAGAAGCTCCGCTCCATGTCGCCCATGAGCGCGGAAGCCACGGTCGTGCGCAACTATCTCGACTGGCTGCTGTCACTGCCCTGGGGCAAGAAGTCCAAAGTAAAGCGCGACATCGCCGCTGCCGAGGCGGTGCTGGATGCCGATCACTATGGCCTGGAGAAGGTCAAGGAGCGCATCCTGGAATATCTCGCGGTGCAGAGCCGCGTGGGCAAGATCAAGGGTCCGATCCTGTGCCTGGTGGGACCGCCGGGCGTGGGCAAGACTTCGCTGGGCAAATCCATCGCCAAGGCGACGGGCCGCGAATTCGTGCGCATGTCGCTGGGCGGCATGCGGGACGAGGCCGAAATCCGCGGTCACCGCCGCACTTATATCGGCTCGATGCCCGGCAAGATCATCCAGTCGATGAAGAAGGCCAAGACCGCCAATCCCCTGTTCCTGCTCGATGAGATCGACAAGCTGGGCGCGGATTATCGCGGCGATCCGTCTTCGGCTTTGCTGGAGGTTCTCGATCCGGAGCAGAATTCCACCTTCAATGACCATTATCTGGAGGTCGATTTCGACCTGTCGGACGTGATGTTCGTCACCACGGCCAACTCTCTGCGCATGCCGCAGCCTTTGATGGATCGCATGGAGATCATCCGCATCCCCGGCTACACCGAGGATGAGAAAGTCGAGATCGCCAAGCGTCATCTGATCCCCAAGGAGATGGAGGCGCATGGCCTGAAGGACGATGAGTGGAAGATCACGGATGCGGGTCTGCGCGACCTGATCCGCTATCACAGCCGCGAGGCGGGGGTGCGCAATCTCGAGCGCGAGATCGCTAACCTGTCGCGCAAGGCAGTGAAGGAGATCATGTCGTCCAAGGCCAAGTCGGTCGAGGTGACGCCGGAGAATCTGGAGAGCTATGCCGGCGTGCGCAAATATCGCTATGGCGAGGTGGAAGGCGAGGATCAGGTCGGTGTCGTCACCGGTCTGGCCTGGACGGAAGTGGGCGGCGAGACGCTGACCATCGAGGCGGTGATGCTGCCGGGCAAGGGCCGCTTCCAGGCCACCGGCAAGCTGGGCGAGGTGATGAAGGAATCCATCGACGCGGCGCGGTCCTATGTCCGCTCCAAGGCGACGACCTTCGGCATCAAGCCGCCGACCTTCGATAAGGTGGATATCCATGTCCATGTGCCTGAAGGCGCCACGCCCAAGGACGGTCCGTCCGCGGGTCTGGCGATGGCCACGTCCATCGTCTCGGTGCTGACCGGCATTCCCATCCGCCGCGACGTGGCGATGACGGGCGAAGTCACCTTGCGTGGCCGCGCGCTTCCCATCGGCGGGCTGAAGGAAAAGCTGCTGGCCGCTCTTCGTGCGGGGATCACCACCGTGATCATCCCCAAGGAGAACGAAAAGGACCTGGCCGAAGTGCCCGACAATGTGAAGACGGGCCTCAAGATCGTGCCGGTCGCGACCATGGGCGAGGTTCTGAAGACCGCCCTGGTGCGCGAGCCGGAAGCCATCGACTGGAGCGAGCCTGAGGCGCCGGTTGTGCCACGAGTGGCTTTGGACGAGGGCGATCCTGACCCGCTCATCACCCACTAACCTTTGACAGTTAAGGGCCCGGAGGGAACTCCGGGCCCTTAATTCTTGGCGGAATTGGGGCAAAAACCCCCGGATTCCGCGACTTTTCGCCTTGGCAAGGCCAAGGGACCGCCCCTAGAGTCCGGGCTACGGCACGAATCGCGCGAAAAGGAGCAACTCGTGAACAAGAACGATCTCATCCAGAAGCTGGCCGATCACACGGGCCTGCCGAAGAATGACGCCGCCAAGGCGGTGGATGGCGTGTTCGATCTGATCGCGGCCTCGCTCAAAGAGGGTGAAGAGGTCCGGCTTACCGGTTTCGGCGTGTTCGTTGTGGCGACGCGGGCGGGCGGCAAGGGCCGCAATCCCCAGACCGGCGAAGAGATCACGATCAAGCCGTCACGCCAGCCGCGCTTCCGCGCCGGCAAGCAGCTCAAAGATTCCCTTAATTGATTTCCAGAGCATTTTCGGAAGCGAAAATGCTCTGGATTTTTCTCTGTCACGGTTCCAGACGGAGTTGCCTAGCGCCAGCATGGCGGCAACCGCTGCACGCTTTTCCTGGAACCGCTTTAGCGGCCCCGCCAGGGAGCCAGCACAGTATGCATGGGCGTGGCGGTCGCGGATACGCGCCGGCTCGTCACATAGCTGCGTCTGCGCAGATGACGCAGGCCCGCCTGGACGGAAGATTTCGACAGACCGGTTTCCGTGGCAAGGGTGGAGAGGCTTGCCTGCACGCCGCGTCCGGGACCGCCCGCCATGTGCCAAAGCTTTAGATAGATGAGAAAGGCAGACGGCGCGCGGTCATGTCCGATGAGATCGGGCAGCAGCGTCTCGACAAGATAGTCGTCCAACGGCGCTTTGCGAACCATTGCTATAGTAAGCGCTGGGATGCTTGTTCGCGCAAGCCCGGCTTTGCACTCTGGCTTGGCACAAGGAGGGCCGCATGATCACCCATCTGAAATTCATGAGCATTCCAGTGGCCGACCAGGACCGGGCGTTGAAATTCTATACCGAGAAGCTGGGCTTCAAGGTGGCGACGGACCAGGAGATGGGCCCGGGCCGCCGCTGGATCGAACTGCGGCTGGGCAAGGCGGACACCCGGCTGGTGCTGTTCACCATGGATGGCGAGGAAGGCCGGGTGGGCACGCGCATGAATTGCTCGCTGGCCTGCGACGATGTCGAAGCGACTTTCCGGCAATATTCCGAGCGGGGCGTGGAATTCGTCTCGCCGCCCGCCAAGCAGCCATGGGGTACGTTCGCGATCATGAAAGACAGCGAAGGCAACCAGTTTGTGTTGAGTTCACAATAAAGCCGATATCGTATTTGGCCTGTGCGAACGGTATGCTATGAGCCCGGGACCGGGCGGTTAGCTCAGCTGGTAGAGCATATCGTTTACACCGATAGGGTCGGCGGTTCGATCCCGTCACCGCCCACCATTATTTCGATGGATCCGCCCGCATGCGCGGAGGTGGAGAGTAGAAACCAAGCTTTAACAAACGCCGGTTCGTCTTGGCCCCAGCAGTTCAGGCGATTTGGTCATCGCCCTCAATCCCCCGCGCGGCGAAGCCGCTGGCGGGGGAAGATGTCTGCTAGCGGGCCTGCCCGCGTGGCAGACAGATGGGGGCAAAAAGTTTATTCCGCGACCATGTCTCCCGAGCCGCCGAATTCGGCGGGGAAGTCCTTGAGTTTGGGCAGGCCATCCTTCATGCGCAGAACCGTCTCGCTGTAATTGACATGAACGCCGGGCGCGAAAGCCAGGCTTGGAATGGTCGCCGCGAAGACATCCACCATTTTCAGGGGTGGGTGGTTGGCCATCAGATGACCGCCGCATTTGGCGCAATATTTGCGCTCGCTCATCGGTGTTTTGGCGTAGGTCGCGACGTGCTCCGCGCCCTTGGTGACTTTCACGGCTTCGGGCTTCCAGAGACTGAAAGCGTTGACTGGCCCGCCCGACCAGGAGCGGCAAGAACGGCAATGGCAATAGCCCATCGCTTCCGGATTGCCACTGACTTCGATCTCAACAGCGCCGCAAAAACATGCTCCAGTATGTGCCATCTTGTTTTTCTCCCTTGTTCTTTTTGGCAGCGCGGATCGTTCGCCCGCGCCTTTGGACGAACGAGGCTTTAGCATACTCACGCGATGCTGGCGCTATGGCGTGGCGGAAATATACGCCATACGTGAGGCGCGCATTGCTGACGCGGCGGCACCGGCTTCAGTAGCCGTTGTCCGGGCTGTGGGAATTGTAGCCGTGCCAGGGATCCAGCCGGTCGCGCTCGCTTTGGGCACGGCCATAGGCTTGAAGGGGTGGGCCAAGCGGGGGGCGATTTTCGCCGTAAACAGCGGGCGGCGGTGGCATCGGCCGGGGCCCTGCGGCGGGATGCGGCGGCGCGCCATAATAATAGCGACCGAAGTCGCGATACCAGGCGGCATACCGGTTCAACCAGTCGCGATATTGGCAGGCTTCGTCGCATCCCGGCGCGGCCGGCGGCGCGGGATAGACCGGACCGCTTTCGGGGCGAACCTCGCGGCGTTCTTGAAAATCCCGCCGCGCCTCGCGCGAGATTTGCGCGGTGTCATGATTGCCGCGCGGCGCCTGCGCGAAGGCGCGGGGATGGCGCTTGAGGCGATGCGCCAGGCTGCGTGTCGGTGTGGTGGATGGTTTCGCTTTGGCCGCAATTTTTGGACGGGCCGGCGCCGGCTTGGCGGCCGTTGCCGTTTCAACAGGGGTAGGTCTTGCCTTGGGCTTTGGGACACCTAGTCCATGCCGCGCGGAACTCTTCGCCGGCATCGGCTTTTGCGCCGCCGCTGAGGCGGACTTGTCCACCGCATGGGGTTCCTGCAGCGGGGTCGGCGCGCGGCTCGCAATCATTGCGGGATCAGCCGTCTCATCGGATGCCGCCCGCGCGGTCATGGCCGCCATCGAGGCCAGGAACAGGCCGGCTGCCAATGAGGTCAATCTTGCCACGCGCTCGTCTCGCCGAAAGGCTGCGGCCCAAAGCCGCCAATCGATCCTGTGCTCTAATCCCGTGTGAGGGAACAGGGCAGTGTTTGTTATCGGCTTGGTAAATACTGGCGTGGCCGCGCGCGGGTCAGATTCGGCGCAGATCGTCCCGGTTCGCCAGCGCCACGACATCTTCATGACCGAGCTTCATGCGGCCGCCAAATTCCTTGGCGAGCTTGATGTAGGCGGAATTCTGATCGATCTCCGGAAGGCGTTGCCATTTGCGGATGCATTGCGCCAGGCTGCCGGCGCAAAAGACACGGCCCGGCGCGCGCAACGAGGCTTCCGCATACCAGGGTATGTCATCCATCTCGTTTCGCCCCCCAACGACAACTTGACGCCTTTAGTTTAAGCACATTTCCTAGGTTTAAGGGTGCGACAAATCGGTAACGGTTATGTTGATCTGTTGCCGCTGCCGGCTTGGAGCAAGGAGTTCCCGTTTGCGTATTCCGCGTTTTTCCGCGCTATGCCTTGTAGGAATGCTGGCCGCTTGTGATTCGTCCTCGGGCCCACGCTGGAGCCCCTATGCCACGCCGCCGCCGCGCGATGAAAATTTTCACGGCGGCCCGAATGCGATTCTGCTGAAGTATGACGCCAATCACGACGGCACGCTGACGAAGGAAGAATTGATCGCGGGCTTGCACGCGGAGTTCGACGCGCTCGACACCAAGCATACCAGATGCCTCACATTGGATCAGGTGGACGCCATCAACCAAGCGCGTATCGCTGCCGATCAATCCGCCGCTACGCCGTTGCAGGATTGGAATGGCGACGGCTGCGTCGACTTCCGGGAGTATTCCGCTGCGGCCTTTTCCCTGTTCGATCAGCTCGACCGGAACGGCGACGGAAAAATCACGCCCGAAGAGTTCAATCCGCGCGCCAAGCGACCGGGAACCCAGGCCGCTCCGCCACCGACCGAGAGGCGGGGCCGAAGAGGCGGTGGACCGCCATCGGACAATGGCTCCGCGCCGGAGAGTTCGCCTCCGCCGCCTTAAGAGGATCGCTTGACTTGAGGGCAGGCGCCGCCCTACATCGGCCCCCTTCGCGAGCCCTTGCAGTTCGGGGCGATGCGGGGGCGTAGCTCAGTTGGTTAGAGTGTCGGCCTGTCACGCCGAAGGTCGCGGGTTCGAGCCCCGTCGCTCCCGCCATTTCTTATTGGAAATGGCTCTGTTTGCTTCCCGTGCCCATCGCGCCCTGACGCTGGCGCTAGGGCGCTCGGCCACCGTCGCGCGGGCATGGCTTTCTAAGAACGGCTCGCAACTAGAGCCGTGTCGCCATCGTCTATTTCGACCGTTCAACAAGCTCAATTGATGGGACATTGCGCGCGTCTTTAGGGCGACGAAATTTCCTGTTCTTTCGCGGCGAATCTTCCGCTAAACCCGCGTTGCGCGGAAGCAGTGCCTGCCTATACTGCGCCCGCGAAATAACAAGGTCCGGCATCTGAATGGCGCGAGCGCGCCAGCCGATCCTGTGCGAAGGCGTTTGGGGACGGCATGGAAAAGCTGCTTCTGGAGTATCTCCCGATCCTGGTGTTTCTGGGGATCGCGATCGTCCTGAGCGCCGCTTTGATCGCGATGCCCCTGGTCATCGCCCCATCCAAGCCCGATCCCGAAAAGCTCTCCGCCTATGAATGCGGCTTTCCCGCTTTCGGCGACGCCCGCATGAAATTCGATGTCCGCTTTTATCTGGTGGCGATCCTGTTCATCATCTTCGATCTGGAAGTGGCGTTCCTGTTCCCTTGGGCCATTACTTTGGGTGCGACCGGCCTTTTCGCCTTTTGGTCCATGATGGTGTTCCTGGGCGTGCTGACGGTCGGCTTTATTTATGAATGGAAGAAGGGGGCGCTCGAATGGGAGTGATTACCCCGTCCAAGACCGTTCCTGCAGGGTTGGCCGGACGCGCCGGTGTCGAGGGCGCGGCGCCCCAGATTTCGGACAATGATCCCTATTTCAAGGCTCTGCAGCAGGAGATGGCCGATAAAGGCTTCCTGGTCACCAGTGCCGAAAGCCTGATCAATTGGGCCCGCACGGGCTCTCTAATGTGGATGACTTTCGGGCTGGCCTGCTGCGCCGTGGAAATGATGCAGGCGTCCATGCCGCGCTATGATTTGGAGCGCTTCGGCTTTGCGCCCCGAGCCTCGCCGCGCCAATCGGACGTGATGATCGTAGCCGGAACCTTGACCAACAAAATGGCGCCGGCGCTGCGCAAGGTCTACGACCAAATGCCGGAGCCGCGTTACGTGATCTCCATGGGCTCCTGCGCCAATGGCGGCGGCTATTATCATTATTCCTATGCCGTGGTTCGCGGCTGCGATCGTATCGTGCCGGTCGACATCTATGTCCCGGGCTGTCCGCCCACCGCAGAAGCCCTGGTCTATGGCGTGCTGCTCTTGCAGCGGAAGATCCGCCGCACCGGCACGATCGAGCGATGAATGTCTGATCTTGGCCAATTCGCGGAGAGGCTGGCGGGCGCACTCGGGCCTGCGCTGATAGAGCACAAGCTCACGGTGGGCGAACTCACCGTCACGGTCGCGCCGGATCGCATCCTGGATGTGCTCAAACATTTGCGCGACGATCCGGATTGCGAGTTCAAGATCCTGGTCGATATCTGCGGCAATGACTGGCCGAACCGCCAGAAGCGTTTCGACGTGGTCTATCATTTCCTGTCGCTTAGCCGGAACCAGCGCATTCGCGTCAAGGCGATGTTGGGTGAGGGACAGGCGATCCCGTCCTGCGTCGCCCTCTATCCGGCGGCCGGCTGGTTCGAGCGGGAAGCCTTCGACATGTATGGCATCGCGTTCGAGGGCAACCCGGATCTGCGCCGCATTCTTACCGATTATGGGTTTTCGGGTTATCCGCTGCGCAAGGATTTTCCGCTCACCGGCTTTGTCGAGCTTCGCTATGACGAAGAATTGAAGCGGGTGGTCTATCAGCCCGTGCAGCTGGTGCAGGAATTCCGCGATTTCGACTTCATGTCGCCTTGGGAAGGTGCGCCGCACATCCTGCCTGGCGACGAGAAGGCTGCGATGGCGCCGAACGCCACCTCCGGCGACACGGGGAAAAAGCCGTGACCCCCATTTCAACAATGAATCAAGTAACACTCGAAAATATTCCTTCCGAAGCCACCCCGACCGAAAACGCCAAGCTCACCTTGAATTTCGGGCCGCAGCATCCCGCCGCCCATGGCGTGTTGCGCCTGGTGCTGGATCTGGACGGCGAGATCGTCACACGCGTCGATCCCCATATCGGCCTGCTTCACCGTGGCACCGAGAAGCTGATCGAGCACAAGACCTATCTGCAGGCGATCCCGTATTTCGACCGGCTCGATTATGTCGCGCCCATGAACCAGGAACATGCCTTCTGCCTGGCGATCGAAAAGCTTTTGGGCCTGGACGTGCCCAAGCGCGGCCAGTTCATCCGCGTGCTTTATTCCGAGATTGGCCGCCTCCTGAACCACCTTCTTAACGTCACCACCCAGGCGATGGATGTGGGCGCGTTGACACCGCCGCTGTGGGGCTTCGAGGAGCGCGAGAAGCTCATGGTGTTCTATGAGCGCATCTCCGGCTCGCGCATGCATGCGGCCTTCTTCCGCGCCGGCGGGGTGCACCAGGACATGCCGCCGGGACTGGCGTCCGATATCTACAAATTCTGCGAACATTTCCCCAAAGTGCTCGACGATATCGAAAATCTTCTGACCGAAAACCGCATTTTCAAGCAGCGCAACGTCGATATCGGCGTGGTCAACCGCGCCGAAGCGGAAATGTGGGGCATGTCGGGTGTGATGCTGCGTTCGACCGGCGTGCGCTGGGACCTGCGCCGCAACCAGCCTTACGAGTGCTACAACGAACTCGATTTCAAGATTCCGATCGGCAAGAACGGCGACAATTACGACCGCCACATCATGCGCATGGAAGAGATGCGCGAAGCCACCAAGATCATGAAGCAATGTCTCGACAAGATGGCGCCAGGGCCGGTGGTGACGCAGGATCATAAAATCACCCCGCCGCGCCGCGCCGAGATGAAGACCTCGATGGAAGCCTTGATCCATCATTTCAAGCTCTACACCGAAGGTTTTCATGTTCCGGCAGGCGAGTCTTACGCCGCGGTGGAAGCACCAAAGGGCGAGTTCGGCGTCTATCTGGTGGCCGACGGCTCCAACAAGCCGTACCGTTGCAAGATCCGCGCGCCCAGCTTCGTGCATCTGCAGATGATGGATTATATGTGCAGGGGGCATATGCTGGCGGACGTCTCCGCCATTCTGGGTTCGCTCGATATCGTGTTCGGAGAGGTGGACCGGTGACGGCGCTCTCCAACCCCAATATCGACATCGCCCAGAAGCAGCTCGACGCCTATAACGCGCAGGACCTCGACACTTATATGTCTTTCTTCGCGGAGGACTGCGTCGTGTCGGGTCTGAACGGTCAGCCAACCGAAACCAGCCGCGACGCCATTCGCGCCCGCTATGCCAAAGCCTTCGCGCAATTTCCTGAGAACAAGGCGTATTTGAAAAGCCGTATCGCCGTGGGCAGCACAGTGGTGGACCATGAGAAAGTGGTGCGCGCGCCTGGCGGTGAGGAATTCGAGATCATCGCCATCTATTCCTTCCGCGACGGGCTGATCGCCCGCGTCGATTTCGCGAAATAGGCCGCCCATGCTTCGCCGTCTCGCTCCGCCCGAAATGCAGCCCGCCAACTTCGCCTTCAATCCGGAGAATGGGGAATGGGCGAAAAAGGAAATCGCCAAATATCCGCCCGGCCGCCAAGCCTCAGCCGTGATCTCACTGTTGTGGCGCGGTCAGGAGCAGGAAGGCTGGGTGACGCATCCCATGATCGAAAGCGTCGCCAAGATGCTGTCGATGCCCTTCATCCGGGTGCTGGAAGTGGCGACCTTCTACACCATGTTCAATCTGGAGCCGGTGGGCACCTATCTGGTCCAGGTCTGCACCACCACGCCTTGCTGGCTGGCCGGTTCGGACGCGGTGGTGGACGCCTGCAAGAAGCACATCCATCCGTCACAGCACACGGTTTCAGCGGACGGCAAATTCTCCTGGATGGAAGTGGAGTGCCTGGGCGCCTGCGTGAACGCGCCGATGCTGCAGATCGACAGGGATTTCTACGAAGATCTGGACGGGCCCAAGACAGAGAAGTTGCTTGAAGATTTCCGCGCCGGACGCGCCGTGAAACCTGGGCCGCAGAATGAACGGCGCAGCTCCGAACCCCAGGGTGGCGCCAGCACGCTGACCGACCCATCGCTGTTTGACGGCTCGATGATCGGCAAACAGGCGCGCGCACCGAAGGTCGATGCCGACAAGCCTGCCCAACCGAAACCGCCGGGAGCAGCTAGCTGATGCTTGCCGATCGCGACCGCATTTTCACCAATCTCTACGGCCTGCACGATCCTGGGCTGGAAGCCGCCAAAAAGCGTGGTTCCTGGGACGGCACCAACGCCATTCTGGAGCGCGGCCCCGAGGCCATCGTCGATGAGATGAAAAAGTCCGGCCTGCGTGGCCGCGGTGGCGCCGGTTTTCCGACCGGTCTCAAATGGTCCTTCATGCCCAAGGAAGTGAAGGAGCGGCCGCATTATCTGGTGGTCAATGCCGACGAAAGCGAGCCTGGCACCTGTAAGGATCGCGACATCATGCGCCACGATCCCCATACCTTGGTGGAAGGCTGCCTGATCGCCAGCTTCGCCATGCGGGCGCATGCCTGCTACATCTATGTACGCGGCGAATTCATTCGCGAGCGCGAGGCGCTGCAGCGCGCGGTCGACGAGGCCTATGCGGCCCGTCTGATCGGCAAGAACAACATCCATGGCTGGGATTTCGATCTCTATGTCCATCACGGCGCCGGCGCCTATATCTGCGGCGAGGAAACCGCGCTCTTGGAATCGCTGGAAGGCAAAAAGGGCCAGCCGCGCCTGAAGCCGCCATTCCCGGCCAATGTCGGCCTTTATGGCTGCCCCACCACGGTCAACAATGTCGAAAGCATCGCGGTGGCGCCCACGATTTTGCGCCGCGGCGCCGACTGGTTCGCCGGTATCGGGCGCCCCAACAACACCGGCACCAAAGTCTTCTGCATCTCCGGCCATGTGAACAAGCCGTGCAATGTAGAAGAGGAGATGGGCATTCCCTTACGCGAATTGATCGAGCGTCATGCCGGCGGCGTGCGGGGCGGCTGGGATAATCTTCTGGCGGTAATCCCGGGTGGCGCCTCGGTGCCCCTGATTCCCAAATCCATCTGCGACACTGTGCTGATGGATTTCGACAGCCTCAAGGCACAGCAGACCGGTCTTGGCACCGCCGCCGTGATCGTGATGGACAAATCCACCGACGTGATCAAGGCGATCCAGCGCCTGGCCTATTTCTACAAGCATGAAAGCTGCGGCCAGTGCACGCCCTGCCGCGAAGGCACCGGCTGGATGTGGCGGGTGATGACCCGCATGGTGAAGGGCGACGCCAAAGTGAACGAGATCGATCTCCTGCAAGAAGTTTCCAAGGAGATCGAAGGCCACACCATCTGCGCGCTCGGTGACGCGGCGGCCTGGCCGATCCAGGGTCTGATCCGCCATTTCCGCCCCGAGATCGAGCGCCGCATCGCGGAGCGTACCAGCGTGCGGGAGGCTGCGGAATGACGCGGCATCTGGCGCAGCTCAATATCGGCAGGCTCCGTGGCGGCAAGGACGATCCCGCCATGGAGGGTTTTTTCGACAATCTGGACCGCATCAACGCGGCCGCGGAACGCATGCCGGGCTTTGTCTGGCGGCTGAAGGATGAGAGCGGCAATGCCACCAACATCCCCTGGGTGGGCGATGCCAACATGGCCGTCAATCTCAGTGTGTGGGAAAACGTCGAGACGCTGGAGAAATTCGTCTGGCAGACCGCGCACACCCGCATCTATGCCCGCAAAGGCGAGTTCTTCGAGAAGATGCAGACGCCGCATTTTGTGATGTGGTGGATCGAGGTCGGGCATATCCCGACCCTGGATGAGGCCAAGGAGCGGTTGGATCATCTGACCGCCAACGGTCCCAGCGAATTCGCCTTCGGCTGGGAGACCGCGCCCGCGGCCCGCCTCTGGCAAGACAAAAGGTGCGCGTAATGGCGACACGCAAGCTCATCGTCGACGGCAAGGAAATCGAGGCGGAAGAGACCATCACACTGCTGCAAGCCTGCGAGCAGGCCGGCGCGGAGATTCCCCGCTTCTGCTATCATGAGCGGCTGTCGGTGGCCGGCAATTGCCGCATGTGCCTGGTGGAGTGGGTGGGCGCGCCCAAGCCGCAGGCGAGCTGCGCCTTGCAGGTGAAGGACATTTTCCCCAACAAGGACGGCACGCCCGCCAAGATCAACACCGCTTCAGCTTACGCGCGCAAGGCGCGCGAAGGCGTGATGGAATTCCTCCTGATCAACCATCCGCTCGATTGCCCGATCTGCGATCAAGGCGGCGAATGCGACCTGCAAGATCAGGCCATGGGTTATGGCCGCGCCGCGTTCCACCGCTTCAACGAGAACAAGCGCGCGGTGGAAGACAAATATATGGGGCCGCTGGTCAAAACCATCATGACCCGCTGCATCCAATGCACCCGCTGCGTCCGCTTCGCCACCGAAGTGGCGGGCGTCCCCGATCTGGGCGCCACCGGCCGCGGCGAAGACATGGAGATCACCACCTATCTGGAGAAGGCGTTCGCCAGCGAGCTTTCCGGCAATGTGGTGGACCTTTGCCCCGTGGGCGCGCTGACGTCGAAGCCTTATGCCTTCAACGCCCGGCCTTGGGAATTGCGCAAGACCGAGTCCATCGACGTGATGGACGCGCAGGGCTGCAACATCCGCGTCGATGCTCGCGGTCCGCAAGTCATGCGCGTGCTGCCGCGCCTCAATGAAGAAGTGAATGAGGAATGGATTTCCGACAAGGCGCGCCATGCCTGTGACGGGCTTTCGCGCCAGCGCCTCGATCGTCCTTATGTCCGGGTGAATGGCAAGCTGAAGCCGGCCAGCTGGGCGGAAGCGTTCGCCTCCATCGCCGCCAAAGTGCGTGAGACGTCGCCCGCCAAGATGGCCGCGGTGGTGGGCGACCTCGCCGCCGCAGAAGAGATCAAGGCGCTGAAGGATCTGATGACAGCGCTGGACGTCGCCCATCTCGATTGCCGCCAGGACGGCGCCAAAATAAACACCGGTCCGCGCCAGACCTATCTCTTCAACAGCACCATCACCGGGGTCGAAGCCGCCGACGCCATTCTTCTTGTCGGCGCCAATCCCCGTTGGGACGCCCCGGTGTTGAACGCCCGCATCCGCAAAGCCTGGCTGGCAGGTCCGTTGAAGATCGCCAATATCGGCCCAGCCGTCGATCTGACCTATCCGGTGGAGCAGTTGGGTACGGACATCGCCGCGCTCGCGGCCATCGCCAATGGCAGCCACGCCTTCGCCAAGGTGCTGAAGGACGCCAAGCGTCCGATGATCATTCTAGGCTCGGGTGTTCTCACCCGCCGTGACGGCGCCGCCATACTCAGCCTGGCCGCGCGTATCGCTGGTGACACCGGCATGATCGGTCCGGCGGGCAGCGCGGCCGAAGGCGGCTGGAACGGCTTCAATATTCTGCACACCGCTGCCTCACGCGTGGCAGCGCTGGATCTGGGCTTCGTCCCAGGCAGGGGCGGGCGCGATGTCGCCGGCATCGTGGATGGAGCGCAGAAAGGCGAGATCGACTTTATCTATCTGCTCGGCGCCGACGAATTCGACGTCGCGCATCTAGGCCGCGCTTTCGTGGTCTATCAGGGCAGCCATGGCGATGCCGGTGCCCATCACGCCGATGTCGTGTTGCCAGGCGCCGCCTATACCGAGAAGGAAGGCACCTACGTCAATTTCGAGGGCCGGGTGCAGCGTGCCGAGCGGGCCGTCTTCCCGCCGGGCGAGGCGAAAGAAGACTGGGCCATCCTGCGCGCCCTGTCCGAGCATATGGGCGCCAAACTGCCTTATGACGATCGTATCCAGTTGCACGCCGCCATGGTCAAAGACGCGCCGCATTTCGCGGAGGCTGGCCAGGCACCGGTCCATAGCGATACGGCGGCATCGACCTGGAATGCAATCGGCGTGCAAGGGCCGCTAGATGAATCCGTGGCCGTGATCCATGGCATCGCCGATTACTATCTCACCAATCCCATCGCGCGGGCGAGCGAGACCATGGCCAAATGCAGCCAGGAATTCGTGACCGGCCCGGCCAAGATGGCGGCGGAATAAGATGGCGCTGATCCAGTTCTGGACCTGGTTGTTCGAACAAATGGGCGTCGCCTTGCCTTATGGCTGGGCGTGGTTCCTGAGTCAGGCGGTCTTCATCGTCGTGCTCTGCCTGGTCCTGATGCTGTCGGTCGCCGTGGTGATCCTGGCCGACCGCAAAATCTGGGCGGCGGTGCAGATGCGGCGCGGGCCCAATGTGGTGGGTCCGTTCGGCCTTTTGCAGACTATCGCGGATGCGCTGAAATTCTTCTTCAAGGAAGTGGTCATTCCGGCGGGCGCCAACAAGGTGCTGTTCCTCCTGGCGCCCATCGTCAGCGTGGTCTTGGCCTTCATCGCCTGGGCGGTCATTCCGTTCGACGCGGGCTGGGTCTTGTCCGACATCAATGTCGGCATCCTTTATCTTTTCGCCGTGTCGTCGCTCAGTGTCTATGGCGTGATCATGGCGGGTTGGGCGTCCAACTCCAAATACGCTTTCCTGTCGGCCTTGCGCGGCGCCGCACAGATGGTGTCCTACGAAGTCTCCATCGGCTTTGTGATGATCACGGTGCTGTTGTTCGCGGGCTCGCTGAACCTGTCCAAGATCGTGGAAGCGCAGGCGGCCCCGGGGATTCTGGCTTTCGCGCATTGGAATGTGTTTTCGCTTCTGTTTCCGATGCTGATCATCTTCTTCGTATCCTCGCTGGCGGAGACGCAGCGCCCGCCCTTCGACCTTCTGGAAGCGGAGTCGGAATTGGTGGCGGGCTTTTTCGTGGAATATTCCTCGGCGCCGTTCCTGCTCTTTTTCCTGGGCGAATATATGAACGTCATGCTGCTTTGCGGCCTAATGAGCGTGCTGTTCCTGGGCGGCTGGCTGCCGCCGCTCAACATCGTGCCCTTCACCTTGGTGCCGGGCATCATCTGGTTTCTGCTGAAATTGGGCTTTTTGTTTTTCATGATGGCGATGGTGAAGGCGATCGTGCCGCGCTACCGCTATGACCAGCTGATGCGGCTGGGCTGGAAAGTGTTTCTTCCGACATCGCTTCTGTGGGTGGTCCTGACCGCGGCCTGGGTCATGATCTTCCACCATCACGCGTAAGAGGTCTCATCATGGCGAGTTTCGACCGCACCGCGCGCCAGATCTTCTTCTGGGAATTCATCCAGAGTCTGATGCTGGCGATGAAATATTTCTTCGCCCCCAAAGCGACCTTGAACTATCCCTTCGAGAAGGGGCCGCTGTCCCCCCGTTTTCGGGGCGAGCATGCGCTGCGCCGTTATCCCAATGGGGAGGAACGTTGCATCGCCTGCAAATTGTGCGAGGCCATCTGCCCCGCCCAGGCCATCACTATCGAGGCAGAGCCGCGCGAAGACGGTTCGCGCCGCACCACCCGCTACGACATCGACATGGTGAAGTGCATCTATTGCGGCCTGTGCCAGGAAGCCTGCCCGGTGGACGCCATTGTCGAAGGCCCCAATTTCGAATTCTCGACCGAGACGCGTGAGGAACTTTATTACAGCAAGGAACGGCTTCTGGCGAACGGCGACCGCTGGGAGCGGGAGATCGCCCGCAACCTCGAGCTGGACGCGCCTTATCGCTAAAGGCTCATAGGAAACGCATGTTGCAAGCACTGGCATTCTATTTGTTCTCGGCGGTCCTGATCGCATCCGCGGTCATGGTGATCGGCGCGCGCAATCCCGTGCACTCTGTGTTGTTCCTGATCTTGTCTTTCTTCAACGCCGCCGGCCTGTTCGTGCTTCTGGGCGCCGAGTTCTTAGGGATGATTCTGGTGGTGGTCTATGTCGGCGCCGTCGCGGTGCTGTTCCTGTTCGTGGTGATGATGCTGGACGTGGACTTCGCCGAGCTGAAGCGAGGCGCTCTCCAATATCTGCCTTTCGGTGCCCTGATCGGGTTGGTGCTGGTGGTGGAACTGATCATGGCGGGCAGCGTGTGGGTCTTGAAGCCTGCCGCGCTTGCCGCCAAGGCGCATGCGACGCCGGCGGGCATGACCAACACAGAAGCCTTGGGCCGCATTCTCTATACGGACTATGTCTACTACTTCCAGGTCGCGGGGCTGGTGCTGCTGGTGGCGATGATCGGCGCCATCGTGCTGACGCTGCGGTCGCGCCCCGGCGTGCGCCGTCAGAAGATCTCGGTCCAGAATGCGCGCACGGCCGCCATGGCCGTCAATATGGTCGACATCCAGCCAGGGGAGGGGGCGTAAATGGAAATCGGGCTTTCCAGCTATCTCGCGGTCGCTGCCCTTCTCTTCACCATCGGCGTGGTGGGCATTTTCCTCAACCGCAAGAACATCATCATTATCCTGATGTCGATCGAATTGATCCTGCTGGCGGTCAATCTCAATTTCGTGGCCTTCTCGGCCTATCTGGGCGATCTGGTGGGTCAGGTCTTCGCGCTTTTCGTGCTGACCGTGGCCGCCGCCGAAGCCGCCATTGGGCTTGCCATCCTGGTGGTCTATTTCCGCAACCGCGGCACTATCGCGGTTGAGGACGTCAATGTGATGAAGGGCTGAAGATCTGATGTACGCGGCGATCGTCTTCCTTCCGCTTCTGGGTTCGGCCATCGCGGGGCTGTTGGGCCGGGTGATCGGCCAGCGCCCCAGCGAGCTTATCACCACCGGTCTGCTGTTCGTCTCTGCGGCCCTGTCGATCGTCGCGTTCAATGATGTGGCCATCCAAGGCCACAAATACATCATCCAGATCCTGCCCTGGATCCATTCCGGCGATTTCGCCGCCGATTGGACTGTGAGGATCGACACCATCACGGCGGTGATGTTGGTGGTGGTGACGGGGGTGTCCTCGCTGGTCCACCTCTACTCTATCGGCTACATGAATGAAGATCCGCATCGGCCGCGCTTCTTCTCTTTCCTGTCGCTATTCACCTTCGCCATGCTGATGCTGGTGACGGCCAACAATTTCCTTCAGCTGTTCTTCGGCTGGGAAGGGGTGGGCTTGGCCTCCTATCTCCTGATCGGCTTCTGGTACACGCGGCCTTCCGCCAACGCGGCGGCGATTAAGGCCTTTGTCGTCAATCGGGTGGGCGATTTCGGCTTCGCGCTGGGTATCTTGGGCGTCTATTACGTCTTCAAGACTCTGGACTTCGATGCCGTGTTCCAAGCGGCGCCGGCGCTGGCCGGCAAGCAATTCATCTTCGCCGGACACAGTGTAGATATCCTGACGACGCTGTGCCTGCTTCTGTTCGTGGGCGCGATGGGCAAGTCGGCGCAGTTGGGGCTTCACACCTGGTTGCCCGACGCGATGGAAGGCCCGACCCCGGTGTCGGCCCTGATCCATGCCGCCACCATGGTGACGGCCGGCGTGTTCCTGGTCTGCCGCTGCTCGCCCTTGTTCCAGCTGGCACCCTATGCCGCGGAGTTCGTGACCTTCATCGGCGCTTCAACGGCCTTCTTCGCCGCTTCAGTGGGCCTGTTCCAAAATGACATCAAGCGGGTGATCGCTTATTCGACCTGTTCGCAGCTGGGCTACATGTTCGCGGGCGCCGGCGTCGCGTCCTATGACGCGGCCATGTTTCATCTCTTCACCCATGCCTTCTTCAAGGCGCTGCTGTTCCTAAGTGCGGGCGCGGTGATCACGTCCATGCATCATGAGCAGGACATGCGGAAGATGGGCGGGCTGTGGAAGGCCATTCCCTTCACCTGGGCGATGATGCTGGTCGGCAATCTGGCGCTGACCGGCGTGGGCATTCCCTATCTGGGCGTGGGTCTGGCGGGCTTTTATTCCAAGGACGCCATCATCAACGCCACTTTCAACGCTCATACCGGCATCGGCTCCTATGCCTTCACTTTGCTGCTGGTTTCGGCGGGCATGACCAGCTTCTATTCCTGGCGCCAGTTTCTGATGACGTTCCATGGCCGTTATCGCGGGCTTGATCACCAACATTTGTCGCACGCCGATGCCGATGTGCATGCGCATGACGAACCCATGAGTGGTCATGACCATGCACACGGGCATGATGAGCACCACGCCCCCAAGCTGGAAGAGGTGCATGAATCGCCCCTCGTGATGCTGGTGCCGCTGGGCATGCTGGCGGTCGGCGCGGTGTTCGCCGGCATGGCCTTCTTCCATTTCTTCGTGGGCGAGGGCGCGGTGGAATTCTGGCGCGCCTCTGTCTTCGTTTCCAAGGCCAAGGAAGGCGAATTGCCGATGTGGGTGGAGCTTGGCCCGCTCACCGTCACCGTCATTGGTTTCCTGATTGCCTATTATTATTACGTCCTGCACCCCGATCTGCCGCGGAAGATCGCGGCGCGGCGCGGGCTGTTGTATTTGTTCCTCTACAACAAATGGTATTTCGACGAGCTCTATGACTTCCTGTTCGTGCGCCCGGCCTTCTGGATCGGCCGCTTCCTGT
Organism: Rhizomicrobium sp.; assembly: GCA_035605955.1. Lineage (GTDB taxonomy): Bacteria > Pseudomonadota > Alphaproteobacteria > Micropepsales > Micropepsaceae > Rhizomicrobium. The sequence goes on along the minus strand of DATNGI010000051.1, from coordinate 5,704 downwards.
GGAAGAAGGGCGACGGCATGGTCATCGACGGGCTGGGTCCTGACGGTGTCTCGGCCCGGGTGCTGGATGCGGCGCGCGGCGCGGTCAAGCTCCAGTCCGGTTACGTCTATCATTATGCCCTGGCAATGCTGTTGGGTGTGGTGGCGCTGGCCACCTGGTTCATGGCGAAGGCAGGTGGGCTGTGAGTTTTCCGATCCTCTCCGCCGTCACCTTCGCGCCGCTCGTTGGCGCCGCCTTGATCTTTGCCATGCCGCGCGCCGACGCGGCGCGCTGGATCGCGCTCATCACCACGATCGTCACCTTGGCGCTGTCGCTGCTGGTGTGGGCGGAATTTGATCCCCACAATCCCGGCTTCCAGCTGATCGAAAAGACGAACTGGCTGGGCGGCGGCATCTCCTACCATATGGGGGTGGACGGAATTTCCATGCTGTTCGTGGTCTTGACCGCCGGGCTGATGCCTTTCTGCATCGCGGCCAGCTGGGAAGCGATCGAGACCAGAGTGCCGGAATATATGATCGCCTTCCTGGTCCTGGAGACCATGATGATCGGCGTGTTCTGCGCGCTCGATCTGGTGCTCTTCTATGTGCTGTTCGAAGGCGGCCTGATCCCGTTGTTCCTGATCATCGGCATCTGGGGCGGCAAGCGGCGCGTCTATGCCAGCTTCAAATTCTTCCTTTATACCTTTGTCGGCTCGGTGCTGATGCTGCTCGCGATTATGAGCATGTATTGGTACGCCGGCACCACCGACATCGCGGCCCTGCTGGCGAACTCGCATTTCCCGGCGCGGATGCAGACCTGGCTGTGGCTGGCCTTCTTCGCCAGCTTCGCCGTCAAGATGCCAATGTGGCCGGTCCATACCTGGCTTCCCGACGCCCATGTCGAGGCGCCGACTGCGGGCTCCGTCATCCTGGCCGCCATTCTGTTGAAGATGGGCGGCTATGGCTTCCTGCGTTTCTCCCTGCCCATGTTCCCGGCCGCCAGCGAGATGTTCGCGCCGCTGGTCTTTGTAATGTCCATCGTGGCCATCATCTACACCTCCCTGGTCGCCCTGGCGCAGGAGGATATGAAGAAGCTGATCGCTTATTCCTCCGTCGCCCATATGGGCTTCGTCACCATGGGCATCTTCACGCTGACGCACCAAGGTGTGGAGGGTGGCATCTTCCAGATGCTCTCCCATGGCGTGGTGTCGGGGGCGCTCTTCCTTTGCGTGGGCGTGGTCTATGACCGCATGCACACCCGCGAGATTTCAGCCTATGGCGGACTGGTCAACCGCATGCCGGTCTATGCCGCATGCTTCATGGTGTTCACCTTGGCCAATGTCGGCCTGCCGGGCACCTCCGGCTTCGTCGGCGAATTCCTCACCATGCTGGGCGCTTATCTGCACAATAGCTGGATCGCGATCTTTGCGGCCACAGGCGTCATTCTTTCAGCGGCTTACGCGCTTTTCCTCTACCGTCGCATCATCTTCGGCGCGCTGGTGAAGCCCACACTCCAGACCATCCAGGATCTCACGGCCCGCGAGGTCGCCATTCTGGCGCCGTTGGTGGTGATCACCATTGCGCTGGGCGTTTATCCCAAGCCGGTGTTTGACGTCACCACACCGTCGGTGGCCAAACTGGTGCAGGACAACAAGGCGGCACTCGCGCTGAGCCATGCCGACAACAAGCTTGCCACGCTCGAGAAGGGAACGGCGCCGTGACACTTCAAGCCGATCTCATGGCGCTTCTGCCTGAACTGATCTTGGCGGTCGGCGCCATGGCGCTGCTGTTGGCAGGGGCGATCAGTGGTGAAAAGACCGCATCCGGCATTTCCTGGGGCGCGATCGTCCTGTTGCTGCTGTCAGGCGCGGCCGCCATCTGGGCGGTTCCGGAACACGCCACGGCCTTTGGCGGTGCCTTCATCGCCGACGGCTTCGCTCGCTTCGCAAAAATTTTGATCCTGGTCGGTGCGGCGCTTTCCATTTTGTTGGCGGACGAATTCTTTTCCACAGAGGCCATGTCGCGCTTCGAACTGCCGGTGCTAATGATCCTAGCGAGTCTCGGCATGCTGTTGATGGTCTCCGCCGGGAGTTTCATCGCGCTTTACATGGGGCTGGAGCTGCAATCGCTGGCGCTCTATGTGCTGGCCGCCTTCAACCGCGATCATCTGCGTTCCACCGAAGCTGGCCTCAAATATTTCGTCCTGGGCGCGCTTTCGTCCGGCATGCTGCTTTACGGTATATCGCTAATCTATGGTTTCACCGGCTCGGTCGAGTTCGCCAAAGTCGCCAGCGTGATCGCGCAGTCCGGCGTTAGCGTGGGCTTGATCTTCGGACTTGTCTTCCTGATCTCGGGTCTTGCCTTCAAAGTTTCAGCGGTGCCGTTCCATATGTGGACGCCGGACGTGTATGAGGGCGCGCCCACCCCAATCACCGCTTATTTTGCCACTGCCGCCAAGGCGGCGGCGATGGGCCTCTTCCTGCGCGCCATTCTTACCCCGTTTCCGCACGCGCTGGAGCAGTGGCGGCAAGTCATCATTGTCATCTCCGTGCTTTCCATGACGCTGGGCGCGGTGGCGGCCTTGGGCCAGACCAATATCAAGCGCCTGATGGCCTATAGCTCCATCGGCCATATGGGATATGCGCTGCTCGGTCTCGCGGCCGGCACGGCGCTCGGCGTGCGCGGCGTGCTGATCTATATGGCCATCTATGTCTTCACCAATCTCGGCGTCTTTGCCTGCATCCAGGCGATGCGCCGTGGCGGTCGCCCGGTCGAGACCATCGCGGATCTGGCGGGTCTGGCGCGCACCGATGGCCGGTTGGCCGTGGTCTTTTCGATGCTATTCCTGAGCCTGGCAGGCCTTCCGCCTCTGGCCGGCTTCTTCGCCAAATTTTATGTCTTCCTGGCCGCGATCCAGGCCGGCCTGGTGTGGCCCGCCATCCTGGGCGTGCTCGCGAGCGCCATAGGTCTGGTTTATTATCTGCGCCTGGTGAAGATCATGTATTTCGACGAGCCGGCGCCGGCCTTCGATACCGGCATGGCGATAGGTTCGCGCGCGATCCTGGTGATTTCCGGTGCGGTCGCATTGCTCTTCATCTTTGCCGCTTCGCCCGTGATCACCGCCGCCGACGCCGCCGCGAAAGCGCTGCTGCCTTGACGGAGTGGCCACGAGGTTACGGCCTCAAATGGCATGACGAAATCGATTCCACCAATGAGGAAGCGCGCCGCCTTGCGGCCAAGGGCGAGACCGGGCCGCTCTGGCTGACCGCCGCGCGTCAAACGACCGGGCGCGGACGGCGTGGACGCGCCTGGGACAGTCCCAGCGGCAATCTTGCCGCCACGCTGCTTCTGCGCCCCGAACCCAGCCAAAGCGAATGGGCCCAACTGTCCTTTGCCGCTGCAATCGCGGTTTCCGACGCGGCGGCGCGCTTTGCGCCTCAGGCGCAGATCGCGCTCAAATGGCCCAATGACGTGCTGGCGGATGGCAGGAAGCTCGCAGGCATATTGCTCGAAGCTGCCCATGGGCCCGCGCCTGCACTCGCCATCGGGATCGGGATGAATTTGGCGCATCACCCAGAGGGCACGGAATTTCCCGCGATTTCCTTTGCGGGACTTGGCGTCAAGCCACCCACGGCCGAGGACGCCCTGGCCGCGCTCGCGGCGAGCTTTGCGAAATGGTATGAGGTCTGGCGCGGCCACGGCTTTGTCGCCATCCGCGAGGCCTGGCTGGCGCGGGCCGCGGGGCTTGGTTCGCGCATCCGGGCGCGGCTGGCGACGGAGGAGCGATCCGGCATGTTCGAAGGCATCGACGAGAATGGCGCGCTTCTCCTCAACGAAGGCTTGGGCCGCGCCAGCGTGCTGCCCGCCGCCGATATATTTTTCCGATAAGCCATGCTGCTCGCGATAGACGCCGGCAACACCAACATCGTCTTCGCGGTCTATGACGGCGACAAGCAGATCGCGCAATGGCGGCTGGCGACCGAGGTCCAGCGCACATCCGACGAATATGGCGTCTGGCTGAACCAGATCCTGGCCTTGGAGGGGCTTTCCTTCGCCCGGCTGGATAGCGCCATCATCGCCACGGTGGTGCCGGCGGTGCTGTTCGACCTGCGCAATCTCTGCCGCAAATATCTCAAGACCGAACCCTTGATCGTGGGCGATCCCGATCTCGATCTCGGCATGAAGGCCAATGTCGAGCGACCCCAATCGGTAGGCGCCGACCGGCTCTGCAACACGGTGGCCGCGCACCAGCGCTACAAGGGCGCGGTGATCGTGGTGGATTTCGGCACCGCCACCAATTTCGACATCGTGGCGGAGAATGGCGATTTCGACGGCAGCGTGATCGCGCCCGGCGCCAATTTGTCCATCGAAGCGCTGCACCAAGCGGCGGCGCTTCTGCCGCGCGTCGCCATCCACCGGGCCCAGAGCGTGATCGGCCGCGACACGGTGGCGTCGATGCAGTCGGGCGTCTATTGGGGCTATGTCGGGCTGATCGCCGGGCTGATCGACCGCATCAAAAAAGAATATGCCAAACCGATGACGGTGGTGGCGACCGGCGGGCTGGCACACCTCTTCCGTCCCGACATTCCCGCCATCGATCACATCGATCCTGACCTCACCATCCGTGGCCTGATGCTCATTCACGCCCGCAACGCGAAGCAGGGCTGATGGGAAAGGGCGACGAGCTCGTCTTCCTGCCGCTGGGCGGGTCGGGCGAGATCGGAATGAATTTCAACGCCTATGGCTTCGGTCCGCCGCACCGTCGGCAATGGATCGTGGTGGATTGCGGCATCACCTTCGGGCGCGAGACGGATGCGCCGGGCGTGGATGTGATCCTGCCCGACATCCGCTACCTGGCAGAGCAGAAGGATCAGGTGCTGGGCATCGTCGCCACCCACGCGCATGAAGACCATATCGGCGCCATCGCGCCCCTGTGGCCGCAGCTCAAATGTCCGATCTATGCCACACCCTTCACGGCGCGGCTGATCGAAGGCAAGCTGGCGGAAGCCGGGCTGGCGGTCCCCGTGACGGAAGTACCTCTCGAAGGCAAACTCGCACTTGGTCCTTTCACGATTGATTTCATTTCCATTACCCATTCGATTTTGGAGCCCAATCTTCTGGCGATCAGGACGCCGCTGGGCGTGATCGCGCATACCGGCGACTGGAAGCTCGATCCCGATCCGATCCTGGGCGCGGTGACCGACAGCGCCGCCATCCAGAAGCTGGGCGAGGAAGGGGTGCTGGCGCTGGTCTGCGATTCCACCAACGCGCTGGCGCAAGGCCATTCCGGTTCCGAGGCCGAAGTGCGCAAAAGCCTCTCCGCGCTCATCGGAAATCTGAAGGGACGCGTGGCGGTCACGGCGTTTGCCTCCAATGTCGCCCGCCTGGACAGCATCGCGCACGCGGCGAAGGCCCATAAGCGCAAGCTCGCGCTGGTGGGCCGCTCGATGCACAAGATCGTGGCGGCTGCCAAGGACAGCGGTTATCTCGCGGATTTTCCTGCCACGCTCGATGCGCGCGACGCGGCCGAGCTGCCGGCGCGCGGCGTGCTTTATCTGGTCACCGGCAGCCAGGGGGAGCCGCGGGCTGCCTTGGCCCGCATCGCCGAGGGCAATCATCCCGATGTGCGGCTGGGCAAGGGCGATGCGGTGATTTTCTCCTCCCGCATCATCCCGGGCAACGACCTGGCGATTCATGATCTGCACAACAAGCTTTCGGCTCTGGGG
>DATNGI010000050.1:0-36811 GCA_035605955.1 Rhizomicrobium sp. | reverse complement strand
GATTGCAGCGGCGCCTGTAGCTAGCTCGGCGTGGACGACAACATCGTCGAGCGGAAATCCATCGCCGGCACCCTGAAATTGGATACGCTGAATGTGACTACCGGGCATTCCCCGCGCTTCACCGCCCGTTAGCATTGCGAGCAGGTAGTAGCCGCCCACTTTACTTTCGAAGAGCGGTCCTGCTGGCCCACTTGCGCCGGGGGGTGTTGGCGCTGTCGCCATCTCTTCTCTCGTTACCCAGGCGTTACCCGATGCATCAGTTGAAGGGTACCAAATTTTGCTAAGTATTGGTCGGAGCGGCGGGATTTGAACCCACGACCCCCAGTCCCCCAGACTGGTGCGCTAACCAGGCTGCGCCACGCTCCGATACCAGGATTTGAGACCCGAAAGCCCCAGGGGCGCGGAATATGTCAGGGGGCCGCGCCAGAGGCAACCGCGGTGGCGGAATTAGTTTGCCGAGCGTTTGCGGGCCTGTTTCAGGCCTTTTTTGAGGCCTTCCAGTTCCGCCAGCAAGGTCTTGAGATGCGCCCGCTCGGACGTGCCCAGACCCTTGACCGATGCCGTCGCGGAGCGGGCGGCGCGCTCCGCGACCGGCTCTGCCACGGCGTGCGCTACTTCCGTTTCCAGCATGTCGAAGAAGCTGGGCGTGATGGGCGTTGGTACGGCGCGCAGATGGGTGGGGCGCTTTTTGGCCTCGGGCTTCTTCTCGATGATGGGCTCGGGCGCGGATGGCGCCGCATAGGGCGCGGGCGCCTGCCCCCGCCCGATCATCGCCACATGGCGCAAGCCGCGTTCTTTCAAAATTTTCTGAACGCCGCGGATGGTGAGGCCATCCACATAGAGAAGCGAACGAACGCCACGCAGCAGATCGACATCGTCGGGCCGGTAGAAGCGACGCCCGCCGGCGCGCTTCACAGGTTTGATCTGCGTGAAGCGGCTTTCCCAGAAGCGCAACACGTGCTGTGGCACGTTCAATTCGGCCGCGACTTCACTGATGGTGCGGAAGGCTTCCGCGGATTTGGCCGGCGCGCCGGTTGCGCGCAGCGCAGGCGCCGCCACTAATCCTCACCTTCCGGCGAAGGTGTCTGGCCATTGATCACGGCCTTCAGCACATGACTGGGACGGAACACCAACACGCGCCGGGGCGCGATCGGCACTTCATCGCCGGTCTTGGGATTTCTGCCCATGCGCTGCGATTTCTGGCGCACGGCAAACGTTCCGAACGAAGACAGCTTCACGGTCTCGCCTTTGGCGAGCGCGCCGCAGACTTCTTCCAGCATATCCTCGACCATTTGGGCCGAGTCCGTACGCGACAGGCCCACCGCCTGGAAAACAGCTTCGGTCAGGTCCGCGCGGGTCAATGTGTCTGAAGACATGGCAATCGACTCTCTAGCCCCCGCCCGAAAGTTAGGCGCTGGGCGATTTCCCGTCAACATCAAAGGGATAGATGGCGCTTTTCGCGTAAACCATACGGCCTAGCGCCTGGGGCTCCCGCCTCTACCAGCGCAGAAGCGCCGCGCCCCACGTGAACCCGCCCCCCATCGCCTCCAAGAGGACCAGGTTCCCCCGCTTGATGCGGCCGTCTTGGACCGCCGTCGCCAGCGCCAGGGGCACGGACGCGGCCGAGGTATTGCCATGGATCGCCACCGTCGAGATCACCCGCTCCGGGTCGATCCCCAGCTTGCGGGCGGTGCCATCCAGGATGCGCTGATTGGCCTGATGGGGCACAAACCAGTCGATGTCTGAGACCTTAACCCCGGCCGCGTCGGCCGAGGCGGTGATGGCGGCGGCGATGTTGGTGACGGCGTGGCGGAAGACTTCCTTGCCCTGCATGCGCAAATGGCCCGTGGTCCTGGTCGACGGTGGGACGCCATCGACATAGAGCATGTCGTGCATGCGGCCGTCGGAGAAGATCTTGGTGTTGAGCACGCCAGGCTCGGAATTGTCGCCCCTCACTTCATAGCCTTGCAGGACGATGGCGCCCGCGCCGTCGCCGAACAACACGCAGGTGGACCGGTCGGTCCAATCGAGCAGACGGCTCATGCTTTCGGCGCCGATCAAAAGGACCGTGCCGGCCTGACCGCCGCGGATGAAATTGTCGGCCACCGACAAGCCAAAGATGAAGCCCGAACACACGGCCTGCACATCGAAGGCCGCGCCGCGCGTCATGCCCAAGCGCGCCTGGACCTGTGTTGCGGTGGCGGGAAAAGTTTCATCGGGGGTGGTGGTGCAGCAAATCACCACATCGATCTCGCCCGCATCGATACCGGCATCGAGCAGCGCCGCGCGTGACGCTGCCAATGCCAGATCGGACGTCTTCTGGCCCTGCGTGACGATGCGGCGCTCGCGAATGCCGGTGCGGTCGCGGATCCATTCGTCCGACGTATCGACCAGCTTGGCGATCTCGTCATTGGTCACGATATTGTCTGGCAGCGATGCGCCGATGCCGATGACGCGGGAACGGATCATGCGGCGACCGTACCCACTCTGGCGCGATCCCGTGTGATGCGTGAATTGATATCGGCCTTGGCCATGGTGATCGCCATGTCCAGCGCCGAGGCGAAACCGATGGCGTCGGTGCCGCCATGGCTTTTCACCACCACGCCGCCCAGGCCCAGAAAAATGCCGCCATTGGCGGCGCGCGGATCAAGCCGGCGGCGCAACGTATTGAGCGCACCAGACGCGATGAAGGCGCCGATCTGGCCCAAGAGAGATCGCTTAAGGGAACGGCGCAGGAACTGGCCCACCAGTTTGGCGGTGCCTTCCGCGGTCTTGAGCGCGATGTTGCCGGTGAAGCCGTCGGTCACCACCACGTCCACCGTGCCTTCGGCGATGTCGTTGCCTTCGATGAAGCCATGAAACGCCATTGGCAGACTGCCGGCGGTGGCGGCGCGCAGGATGGCGGCGGCTTCTTTGACACCGTCATTGCCCTTCTGTTCCTCGGTGCCCACATTCAAAAGGCCCACGCTGGGGCGGTCCAATCCAAGGATGGCATGCGCGAAGGCCTCGCCCATGATGGCGAAATCCACCAGCTGTTCGGCGGTGGCGCTGACATTGGCGCCGCAGTCCAAAACCACGCTCTGGCCCCGCAAGGTGGGCCAAATGGAAGCGATGGCGGGGCGCGAGATGCCTTCGATGGTGCCCAGCTGATACATGCTCATCGCCATCAAGGCGCCGGTGTTGCCGGCGCTGACCGCGACCTCGGCATCTTTCTTTTCCACCGCTTCGATAGCGCGCCACATACTGGTTTCCCGGCCGCGGCGCAGGACATGGCTGGGCTTGTCTTCCATCGCCACCCGGTCGGGGGCATGGCGGATCTGCACCCGCTCCTTCAGACGCGGATGGCGCGCCAAAAGATCGCTCAGGATTTTCTCGTCGCCGGCAAGCAGGAAGTTCACTTCGGGGTGTCGCTGGGCCACGCGCATCAAAGCCGTAATGACGATGCCAGGCCCGGCGTCGCCACCCATCGCATCCACCGAGACGGTCAATTCGCGGGCCACGCCACCCTTCCTCGGGACGAAGAGTGAAGTCCTAGCTCTTCGCCTTCACGACTTCGCGATCGGCATAGTGACCGCAGGAGCCACAGACATGATGCGGGCGCTTGGGCTCGCCGCATTTCGGGCATTCCGCATGCGCGGCTGCCGTCAGCGCGTGATGCGAGCGGCGCATGTTGCGGCGCGACGGCGAGGTTTTTCGTTTTGGCACCGCCATGGCGGGAAACTCCTTCAAAGGCCCTGCCGGCAGCGGGACCGAAATAGGGGGCGTGGGTAGCAGGAAAGCCCTGCCGAATTCAAGCCAAAAGGCCCGCCCGCTTGGGCTTTATAGCCCGGATTTCAACCCTTTAAGCACCGCAAAGGGGCTTTCCGGAGCCTCCTCGGCGTCCGCGGGGGGCGCGAATTCCACCCCGGGAGCCCTGGGATAGGGGTCGATCGCCAGTACGAATTCCTCGATCAGGGGCGCCGCTAGGTCATAGTGCAGGCTGTCGATCTCCTCCGGCAGATCGTCTTCTAGGGGGATGTCCGCGGTCTGGGCCTCGCCTGACGGCCGGCGCATGGCCGGATTGAAATGCAGCTCCCGGCTGAAGCGCCGTTCGATATGAGCGGGGACCTCGGCCAAGGTCACCACGCAGGCCTGGCAGATATCGGCCGCAAGCGTGAAATCCAGCTGGAACCGGTTGGGCGACAATTTCTTGAGGGCGATCGCGCCGGAAAAAGCATCGATGCGCAGCACGCCGGCGAATGCCGCCAAGGCCGCTTTGTCCGCATCGCTGACCGCGAGATGAACATTATCGCCGGCCTGGCCGAGCCGGTTGAGATTATAGAGATGCGAAAAAGGCAGGTCCCCGCTCATGGACCCGCCACAGGCAGCGGGCCGAAATCCAGCACGCCATTGGCAAGATCGCCGCGCGCCAGCGCGATGCGTGCGCTCGCGACATAGGCGGCGAGAGAATGGGCGCGCGCATCGACGGGCGTCCCACGCCAGACATTCTTGGCCAGCGCTTCGGCGAGCGAGGCTTCATCCGTCGCGCTGCTATAGGCCGCAAGCCGGCCGAAGAAGGCATTCGCGAAGGCCTTCATCCGCCGCCCCATGCCCATATCGCCAGTGCCCTGCTCCCGCAGCGCTTCGTCGAAACCAACGAAAAGACAGTCCGTGAGCGCCTGGGCGGCCGCGTTCATCTGAGCGGCCTTGAGCCGCTCCAGCACCAGCCAGCCATGGAGCGCGACCAGATCGAAGCGGCCATCCACCGTATCGGGAACATTCAGGGTGCGGAAGAAATAGGCATCTCGGGCCCGCGCCACCAGCTGCGCCTCCAGCTTGGCCGCAAACTCCTTGCGCGCCGCCGATTTTCGCAGCAGATTCAACATGAAATTCGCCTCATAGGCCTGTTTGCGAGACAGCGGGTCTTGCAACCGCCAGAGGCTGAGGTTAGCACAGACCCCTAGCTGAGGCGCCAAGCCAAGTCGTCGCAAAGAGCATGAAACTCCTGACCGGAACCCTTTTGGCCGCGGCCGCGATCCTGATCGCCTGCGCCCCCGTCGTCGACCAGCGCGGCTATCTGCCCGATCCCCAGATCGAGGCCGCCATCAAGAAGGGCAGCGATACCAAGACCAGCATTCAGGATCGGCTCGGCAACGCGTCAACCACCGCCACCTTCGGCGGCGATGCTTGGTACTACATCTCCTCGACCGAGAAGCAGGTTGCCTTCTTCACGCCGACGGTGTTGAACCGTGAAATCCTCGCCGTTTATTTCGACAAGGATGGCAAAGTCACCAACATGCGCCATTTCGGCCTGCGTGACGGCCATGTCGTTTCGTTCGAAACCCGCGAGACGCCGGCGCGCGGCCGCGAACTCACCTTCCTGCAGCAATTGCTGAACGCCCAGCCCGGCACTAGCCAGCGCAACATCGAAGATCAGAATCCCGGCGGCGGCGGCGGTCCGCCCCCCGCCGGCGGCGGCGGCCTGCCTTAGTTTTTATTTGCCCCCATCTGTGCGCCAGTCGGCTTGGCGCTCCGGCTCACGCCTACGCGCTGGCAAGCCCGCTAGCGCACATCTTCCCCCGTCGGCGCTACGCGCACGGGGGAAGAAATTCCGTGTACTCTTAAACAAAAAAGCGCGGACTCAAAAAGTCCGCGCTTTTTATTGAGCTTGGTTGATCAGAAGTGTGCGAGTGTCGCCAGGAGCAACAGTGCAACGATATTCGTGATCTTGATCATCGGATTGACGGCTGGGCCGGCAGTATCCTTGTAGGGATCGCCCACCGTGTCGCCCGTCACCGCGGCTTTGTGGGCGTCCGAGCCCTTGCCGCCGTAATTGCCGTCCTCGATGAACTTCTTGGCATTGTCCCAAGCGCCGCCCCCCGAGGTCATAGAGATCGCAACGAATAGGCCCGTGACGATCACCCCCATCAGCATCGCGCCCAAAGCATCGAAGGCCTGGGTCTTGCCGGCGATCCACAACACCAGCACGAACAGCACGATGGGTGAGAACACCGGCAGCATGGAGGGAATAACCATCTCGCGGATCGCCGCTTTGGTGAGCAGATCGACGGCGCGGGCATAGTTGGGCTTCTGCGTGCCTTGCATGATGCCGGGCATTTCGCGGAACTGCTTGCGCACCTCCTCCACCACGGCGCCCGCCGCGCGGCCCACCGCCGTCATGGCGATGCCACCGAAAAGGAAGGGCAGCATGCCGCCAAAGAAGAGTCCCACCACGACCCAGGGATTGGCCAGACTGAACTCCGGCATCACCAGACCTTTGAAGAAGCCCGCACCATGGGTGGAGAAATATTTGAGATCCTGGGTGTAGGCGGCGAACAGCACCAGCGCGCCAAGGCCCGCCGAACCGATGGCATAGCCTTTGGTCACGGCTTTAGTGGTGTTGCCCACTGCGTCGAGCGCGTCGGTGGTCTTTCTGACATCGCCTTCCAGGCCTGACATTTCGGCGATGCCGCCAGCATTGTCGGTGACGGGACCGAAGGCGTCCAACGCCACGATCATGCCCGCCAGCGACAGCATGGTGGAAACGGCGATGGCGATGCCGAACAGGCCGGCCAAGAGATAGGTCACGACGATGCCGGCGCAGATCACCAAAGCCGGAAGCGCGGTCGACTCCATCGAGACCGCCAGGCCTTGGATCACATTGGTGCCATGACCGGTTACCGACGACAGGGCTATCGAGCGAACGGGACGGAAATTGGTGCCGGTATAATATTCCGTGATCCAGATCAGCGCGCCGGTCACCGCCAAGCCCACCAGGCCGCACCAGAACAAGGTCATGCCGGTGAAGCTGATAGTGCTGGCGCCGTCACCGATGGTCATCACGGTGTCCATGCCAATCAATTGCTGCGTCAGTGGCCACAGACCGATCAGTGACAGGATCACCGTTGCGATCACACCCTTATAGAGAGCGCCCATGATATTCTTGGACGCGCCCAGCCGCACGAAGAACGTGCCGATGATCGAGGTCACGATGCTCATGGCCGCGATGGCCAGTGGATACACCATGAGCGTCGCCTTCATCGCGCCCGTGAAATAGATCGAGGCCAGCACCATGGTGGCGACCGTGGTCACCGCGAAGGTTTCGAACAGGTCGGCCGCCATGCCGGCGCAATCGCCGACATTGTCGCCCACATTGTCGGCGATGGTGGCGGGATTGCGCGGATCGTCTTCGGGAATACCGGCTTCGACCTTGCCCACCATGTCGCCGCCCACATCGGCGCCCTTGGTGAAGATGCCACCGCCCAAACGGGCGAAGATCGAGATCAGCGAAGCGCCGAAGCCCAAGCCCACCAGCGAATCCACGATGATGCGGCTCTGTTCCGGATTGTTGAGATCAAGCCCGAAACCCGCAGTGAGAATGGCGTAATAGCCGGCCACCGCCAGCAGGCCCAGGCCCACTACCAGCATGCCGGTGACGGCGCCGGAGCGGAACGCCACTGACAGGCCTTGCGCCAGGCCTTGGCGCGAGGCTTCGGCCGTGCGCACATTGGCGCGAACCGAGACATACATGCCGGTGTAACCGGCCGCGCCCGACAGCGCCGCACCGATCAGGTAACCCACACCCACCTGCCAGCCCAGAAACCAGGAGGCGAGCAGGAAGATCACCACGCCCACCATGGCGATGGTTGTGTATTGGCGGTTGAGATAAGCGCCTGCGCCTTCCTGGATCGCGGCGGCGATTTCCTGCATGCGCGCATTGCCAGCGCTGAGGCTCAAGACAGAGCGGATGGTCCAGCCGCCATAAAGCAGCGCCAGTACGCCGCAGACCAGGATAATCAAAAGTTCGGAATTCATTGGAGTGTCCCCATCTGAAATGCGTTGGTCGGCCCGGATCGACCAAGCCGATCCCAATGGCCGGCCCGCCCGGGGACCGCTTCAAGGGCGGCGGGAGACTGCCAAATGCCGGTCTTTCAGGCAACCGACCCTGACCAGGAAAACACGCCTTTTGGGGGGTATTTTAGGGCTTTGTGGCGGGCTTGGCCGGGCTGGTGGTGGCCGAATCGGCGGCCGACGGGGCCACGGCCGCCGGTGTCACGGGGCTGGGATGCAAGGGCGCAACCTGAACCTGGGTGATGGCGATGGAGACGATCTTGCCCCCTCCCACCACGCCCCGCGCATCGGCGAGCAGGCGCGCTTGCAGCGCCGCATTGTCCACGGTGACGCCCGACGGAGCGATTTCGGTCTTGTTCACGTCGCGCACAAAAGCGTCCTGGATGAAGGCGATCTTGTCGCGTACCAGCGTGGCGCTCGCGTCGGACGCGGCGGTCAGGCGGCTGGAGATGTAGGCATAGCCGGAGAGCTTGCCGTCCGCATCGGTCATTGGCGCCATCAGGAACGGCATGTCGATATTGGTGCCGGGCGCACCCGCCTTGTCGCCCTCCTTCCCCGCTTCCTTTTCCGCGGCAAAGGTTGGCGCGGCGATTATGGCAAATAGCAGAGCGGCAACTGTCCAGCGCATGGCGCTAAGACTGGCAAAACAGGATTAGCAATTTGTTAAGGCCCTGCCGGCGCCTACGCCGGAAACTGGGGTGTTACTGCGGCTCTAAGGCAAGAAAATCCATGGCGTCGCCGATGGGCGTGAACAGATTGAGACCCGCCGGGCCGTCATTCTGGACGCCAAGATCCGTGAGACCGATCACCGACCCGTTCTCATCCAGAAGGGGTCCGCCACTTGATCCGTGTGAAACCACCGTATCGCTCTGGATGTAGCGTAGGCCATCGAACACGCGATCGGCGGAGATCACGCCGCTGCTGACAGTGCTCTGGAAATCCTTGCCTATTGGAGATCCGATGGCATAAACGCGCTGGCCCGGAGTGACGGCACCGCGCTTGATGGCGAGCGGCGTTCGATCCCGCGGGTAGGTCTTGATGATGGCGACATCACGATTCTTGGAGACGCGCACGACCTGCCCCAGCGTCTCGATGCCGTCAGACCAGCGCACGCGGGCGCTTTTGTCGTCGCCCACAACATGGGCGTCGGTCAGGATATAGCCGTCCGAAGATATAAGCACACCCGATCCATTGCCTATATCGTTCATGATCGTCACCACGCTTGCCACGGCATCGGCGATTTTGCGAGGCCCGGCCTTCAGACTGCCGCCAAGAAGAATCTTGCTCTGCGCATCCGGCGTCTGAAGCCGTCGGCGAGCCGTTTAGATGCCGTCATGGCGGCGCGAAAATCGCCATTCGCAGCCAGTGCGGCAGCATTGTCGGCGAAGGAGTCCAAAGCAAGCCGCTGCTCTCCCCCCGGAATGCTGTTCGCCAGATGAGCCTTGCCGGTGGTGCTGACACGCGCAACCACCTGCTTGTTTATTGGCGAATAGATTTGCCAATCGATCGTCATGGAGGCGTCACCCCTGACCGGGCTTGCCGAGTTGAAAGGCGGCACCGCAGCGATGCATCCGTCAATTTTTATGTTCGTGATTACGGCCCCCGCTTCATAATCGGCCGATGCGGCTTCCGCTTCAAACAAATTGTCTTCGCCCGGCGTGACGACCTTATACCCGGCCTTTTCCAATCCTGCCTTAAAGGCAGGCGCGTAGAGCGACACGGGCTGCCGTTCGCGTCCCTTCGTCCACGCCTTTTTGTAGGGAGCGCCGATACAGAATCCGAATCCCAGCGAAACCCATACTGTTTCGGGTGGCATATCGATAACGACTGCGCGAAGTTTCACCGAATTTTGTGCGACGGCCTCCGATGGTTTGGCAAATATATCCGGCGAGTCTTGCCCGAATGCAGTGCCGCATGCCAACGCCCACGCCAATCCACACGACAGCAATAGTCTGGTCATCACGCCCCCGCGCGAGTTCTTCCTTTGTTCGCCGTGGGTAGCGCGGCGAAAACGAAGTGGCAATCGGAAATGATCGCTTCCAGGAAAATGTCTGTAGGCTGGTTAAAAATGCCGATAACCGGGTTGCATTATTACAACCTCTTCACCTTTAACGCTAAGGCTGACGCCCTGGCCCGCCCGGACTTGACCGATGCGTGTGAAAGGTCCTCGCAGTCCCGAAGGCGCCGTGAAGGCAATCTGATAATCATCGCCCGCGGCGACCGCGCGCACCAATGTATCCGCACCCCACAAGGCCTTCAGGGCCGGCGAAAGAGGCACTTTTTCGCCCTCCACGACAATGCCGACACCGGAGGCCGAGGCGAGATGTTCCAGATCGGCGATCAAGCCATCGGAGATGTCCACACCCGCATGCGCGATGTCGCAAAGACCCGCGCCGAATGTCACCGGCGGTCGTGGCACGCGGTAGCGATCCGTCAGATACGCCCGATCCGCCTCGCTCAAGCCGCTCGCTTCGCCTTTTAAAAGCGCAAGGCCGCCGCCTGAATCGCCGATGGTGCCGGTGACATAGACAGCATCGCCCGGTTTTGCGCCGCTGCGCCTCACCATCCGGCCCTGCGGGACAAAGCCCATGGCCGTGACCGAAATGCTCAGGGAACCTTCTGTGGCCGAGGTATCGCCGCCCAGAAGCGAAATATCGAATTGTAGCTGGTCGTCCAAAAGCCCGCGCGCGAATTCCGTCAGCCATTCCTCTCGGGCCGGGCGGGGCAGCGCCAGGTTGAGCAAATAATATTCCGGTTTCGCGCCTTTGGCGGCAAGATCGGAGAGATTCACGCGCAACGCCTTCCGGGCGATGGTGTGCGGCGGGTCTTCGGGGAAGAAATCCGTCCCATCGGCGATCTGGTCCGTGGTTATGACCAAGTCGAAACCCGGCCGCGCCGGGATTATCGCCGCATCGTCCTTCAGGCCAAAGGCGCCCGGCACGGTGGCAAGCGGCGCGAAATAACGGGCGATGAGATCAAATTCATCCATCGCCGCTCCTTCAGAATCCCAGTTCATCGTCGGGAACCGGTTTCCCGAACTCTGGCGCGCGCTTTTTGTGCGCCATGCGATCCAACGCGGCATTCACAAAACCCGGCTCGTCACCGGAGAAGAAATCATGCGCGATGCCGACATATTCATCGATCACGACCCTGGCCGGCACGTCCTGCCGCGCCACCAGCTCGAACCCTCCCGCCCGCAAAATCGCGCGCAGGATGGAATCCACCCGCGCCAGGCTCCAATTCTCCGCCAGGCAGGCGGCAATGGCCTTGTCGATTTCCGCCTGATGGACGGGTACGCCCTCCACCACGCTCTTAAAAAAATCGATGTCGGCGGGCGCCTCATCGAAGCGATGGGCGACGAATTCCTCCGCGACTTCTTCGGCACCCGCGCCCGCCAGCTCCATCTGATAGAGCGCCTGCACGGCGGCGAGGCGGGCGGTGCGCCGCGCCTGGTTGTCAATCTTTCCGGAACTGCTCACGACGGATGGACCAGGCGGTTCGCCAACGTCGCCAGCGACAGGCAAGCGCGCGCCGCGTCGCCGCCCTGATCGCCTTCCTCCTTCGACGCCATGTGCAGCGCATCGGCTTCGGTCTGGGCCACGACGACGCCGTTGCCGATGCAAAGACCCTGATCGGCGGACAGGCGCATCAATCCGAAAAAACAACTCTGCGTCATGATCCCGATCTGCGGCCCGCCCGACAGAAGCAGGCTGCCGAGCGCGACATAACCTTGGAAACGGCCGCTCTTCGCGCCCAGCGCGATGGCGGCCGGAATCTCAAGCACACCGGGCACCGAAACGCGTGTGAACCGCGCGCCGCCCAATTGCAGCGCCTTCGTTGCGCCATCCACCAGCGCGTCGGAGATCGCCGGGTGGTAGCGCGCTTCAACTATCAATATGTCCAAGGCCCGGTTCCACTACTTAGTCCTTGTCGCCTTCCAACTCGCCGATCAGCGTTTCGAAATCCCGCGTCTCGCGGAAATTGCGATAGACCGAGGCGAAGCGGACATAGGCGACCTTGTCCAGACTGGCCAGCGCCTGCATCACCAGCTCGCCGATCATGTTGGCGGGTATCTCGTTCTCGCCCATCGATTCCAGACGGCGCACGATGCCGGTGATCATGCGATCCACCCGCTCGCGCTCCACTGGGCGCTTTCTCAGCGCATGGTTGATCGAACGCTCCAGCTTGTCGCGGTCGAAGGCTTCGCGGCGGCCATTCTTCTTGACCACGATCAATTCGCGCAATTGCACCCGCTCGAACGTGGTGAAACGGCCGCCGCATTCGGGGCAATGACGCCGCCGCCGGATGGCGGAATTGTCTTCCGAAGGACGACTGTCCTTCACCTGGCTGTCGTCATGTCCGCAGAAAGGGCAACGCATTGGAACCTCTCAGTAGATGGGAAAGCGCTGGCAAAGCGCGCCGACCCGTTCGCGCACGCTGGCTTCGACCGCCGCGTCGCCTTCCTCATGGTTCTTGTCGGCAAGACCATCCACCACTTCCACGATCAGCTTGCCGATCTCGCGGAATTCCTGGGGACCGAAGCCGCGCGTGGTGCCGGCCGGTGTGCCCAACCGGATGCCCGAGGTGACGAAGGGCTTTTCGGGGTCGAAGGGAATGGCGTTCTTGTTGCAGGTGATGAAAGCACGATCGAGCGCCTTTTCCGCGAATTTGCCGGTAGCTTTCTTCGGCCGCAAATCCACCAGCATTAAGTGATTGTCGGTGCCGCCGGAAACAATATCGAGGCCTTGCGCTTTCAGCGTTTCCGCCAGGGCGCGGGCATTCTCCACCACATTCTTCGCGTAAATCTTGAAGCCGGGCTGCAGGGCTTCGTGGAAAGCGACCGCCTTGGCGGCAATCACATGCATCAAGGGACCGCCCTGAAGGCCGGGGAAGATGGCGGAGTTGATCTTCTTGGCGATGGCTTCGTCATTGGTGAGGATCAGACCGCCTCTGGGGCCGCGCAGCGATTTGTGCGTCGTCGAAGTCACCACATGGGCATGGGGGATGGGCGAAGGATGGGCACCACCCGCCACCAGGCCCGCGAAATGGGCCATGTCCACCATCAGAGTGGCGCCGACCTCGTCCGCGATCTCGCGGAAGCGCTTGAAGTCCCAGATGCGGGAATAGGCGGTGCCGCCTGCGATGATCAGCTTGGGCCTATGCGCCCGCGCGGCTTCCGCGATCGCGTCCATGTCGAGCAGCGCGTCGTCGCGGCGCACGCCGTAAGGCACGACCTTGAACCATTTGCCGCTCATATTGACCGGCGAGCCATGGGTGAGATGGCCGCCCGCCGCCAGATCGAGCCCCATAAAAGCGTCGCCCGGATTGAGCAGCGCCAGAAACACCGCCTGGTTCATCTGGCTGCCGGAATTGGGCTGGACGTTGGCGAATTGGCAATTGAACAGCTTCTTGGCCCGTTCGATCGCCAAGGTCTCGATTACGTCGACATATTCGCAGCCGCCATAATAGCGTTTGCCGGGATAGCCTTCGGCGTATTTGTTGGTAAGGACGGAGCCCTGCGCTTCCAAGACCGCCTTGGAGACGATGTTCTCGGAGGCAATCAATTCGATCTTCTTACGCTGGCGGCCCAATTCGTCGGCAATGGACGCCGCGATTTCGGGATCGGCCTCTGCCAGCCCGCGCGTGAAAAATGGAGAATTTTCCGGAACGGAATGGGCCACGGCCGACATTACCACCACCTTGTTGAGAAGCCGGCCCGATCTAGAGGGGGCCGGCACGGATCGCGGATTTACCCTGCCCCGGGCACCAAATCTAGCGCGGCTTTGCCCCCTTTCCCAAACTGCCAACCGGCGCCCGGAAAAGGCTGATTTCCAGCATTTTTACCATCCCGCAAGACCGGGATAGTAAAGGTGGCCTCTATATTTTAGTGTACAAGTATAGACGGCATCATGTCTGTAATTGTACCGGGGGTTACCCAAGTTTTTCATGCGTGACGACAATCGCAGCGAAGAAGAAATCCTCAAGCTGGTGACGGAGATCGTCGCCGCTTACGTGAGCAAGAATCCCGTCGCGGCCGAGGATTTGCCCAATGTGATCAAAAGCGTTCATGCCACGCTGGGCGGTTTTCAAGGTGGCGAGACGGCGTCGCTGGTCCGCACGCCCGCGGTGCCGGTGAAGAAATCCATCACACCCGACTACATTGTCTGTCTCGAGGACGGGCGCAAACTCAAGATGCTGAAACGCTATCTGCGCGCTCAATATGGCCTGACGCCGGAGGCCTATCGCGCCAAATGGAATCTGCCGGCGGACTATCCCATGACCGCGCCCAACTATGCCGCGCGGCGCAGCGAATTCGCCAAGCAAAGTGGTTTGGGCAAACCCAGCCGCAAGAAGAACGACTAGACCTTCTTTGTCAGCACATATTGAAGTTTGCGCATCGCGGCTTGTGCGAGAATTTCGCGTGCCGTGCTGGCGGGGCCTACGATACTGGCTTCGGTGCCCGTGGCGGCATGAATTGCCGTGGCTTTGACCACATGACCCTGCACGACAAACTCGAAAAGGACTTCGTCCTTTTCGACTGCACCCATATCAGGCTGCGCGCGAAATCTTGTGCGCGTCCCACACGATGTTGAGAGCTGTGATCAGCTCTTCGATCATCTCGTCGCTATGCGCTGGCGAGGGGGTGAGCCTGAGCCGCTCGGTGCCGCGCGGCACGGTGGGATAATTGATGGGCTGGACATAGATGCCATGATCTTTGAGCAACGCGTCGGTCACCGCCTTGCATAGCGTGGCATCGCCCACGAACACCGGCACGATATGGCTGGGGCTATCCATCACCGGCAGCCCCGCTTCCGTCAGCCGCTGCTTCAGACGGGCGGCGCGATCATGCAGCCGCTCCCGCTCCGCATCGCTGTCCTTGAGATGGCGGATGGACGCCAGCACGCCGGCCGCCAGCGACGGCGCCAGCGACGTGGTGAAGATGAAGCCTGGCGCGAAGGAGCGGATGCAGTCCACGATCTCCGACGAGGTGGCGATATAGCCGCCCATCACCCCGAAAGCCTTGGCCAGCGTACCTTCCACGATGTCGATGCGGCCCATGGTGCCGTCGCGAGCGGCCACGCCGCCGCCGCGGGGGCCGTAAAGGCCCACGCCATGCACTTCGTCGATATAGGTGAGCGCGCCGTATTTCTCGGCCAGGTCGCAGATCGCCGCCGTGGGCGCGAAGTCGCCATCCATGGAATAGACGCCTTCAAAGGCGATCAGCTTGGGCGATGCCGGATTGGCCGCCTTCAAAAGCTCTTCCAGATGCGCCATGTCGTTATGGCGGAAGACATATTTGGCCGTGCCGCCATGGCGGATGCCTTCGATCATGGAGGCATGGTTGAATTCGTCGGAGAAGATGATCAGGCCGGGTAGGATCTTGGCCAGGGTCGCCAGGGTGGCATCGTTGGAGACAAAGCCCGACGTGAAGAGCAAAGCCGCTTCCTTGCCGTGCAGATCGGCCAGCTCCTTCTCCAACTCGACATGATAATGGCTGGTGCCAGAGATGTTGCGGGTGCCGCCGGAACCGGCACCGACGCTATCCAGCGCCTCGTGCATTGCCGACAACACCTTGGGATGCTGACCCATGTTCAAATAGTCGTTGGAGCACCACACCGTGATGGGCCGGCCGCCGCCATTGGAGCCCTCCTCATCGGGGAAGAAATCGGCCCTGGGATAGTCGCCGCGCTGGCGTTTGATGTCGGCGAAGACCCGGTAGCGCCCTTCCCGGTGGATCGCCGCCAAAGCCTCCCCAAAGCTCAAACCATAGGAAAATGCCATGCGCCTGCGCCGCCTTATGACTGGCCCCGTCAGAATCCACCTTAACTGATACCAACCCGCTGATTCCACGCAATTTGTCACATCACGGCCCGACCCGTCGCCCTTGTTGCAACAAATTCTCATCTAGAAAGCCGGTTTCCCGCTTAGCTGGCCAGGGAGACGACGGCATTCACCGCCATGGCGATGAAAACGGTATTGAAGAAGAAGGACACGATGCCGTGCCAGAGCACAGCCTTGCGCATCACCGTGGTCTTGACCTGGACGTCGGAAACCTGGGCCGTCATGCCGACGACAAAAGAAAAATAGAGAAAATCCCAGGCGCAGGCATCGCCACCGCCGGGAAATTCCAAGTCGCGCTCATCATCTTGGGCCGTGCTGGGATCGTCGAAATAATGCAGATCGGCGTAATGAAAGGCCATGGCCGTATGCAGCACCAGCCAACCCAGAGGGGCGCCGGCAGCCGCCAGCGCCAGGGGCAAAAGCTCGAGATGTTTCTTGTTGAGCGCCTCGAACACGGCGACAGAGAAGAACAGCATCGTCGCCAAGATGATGAGAAACACGATCACCATCCCCTCGTCTTCGCTTCTGGCGCGGGCTTTGAGGTCTTCGGCCGTTTGGCCTGCAACCATCGTCAGGCAAAGACCCAGAAAGACCAGATAGAAGACGTCGCCGCCGGCCAGTAGCGCCACGGGGAGATCGGCCATGCGGCCGACCGCAAAGGCGATCAGCCCCAGGGCCAGCGCGCAGTAGAAACGGATGTGACGGGTGAACGCCGCCCGGAGCCAGCTCGACATCTCGTCACGCTAGCTTGAGTCGGCGATTTTGTTAGAGGCGGAACCGAACCTGGTCGATCCAGAAGCGTTCCAGCCGCTTCAGCGTCACGTTCATGGCTTCCATGTCGGCTTCGCCGACATTACCCACCGCTTCCAGCGAGCCCAGATGGCGGTCGAACAATTCCCGGAGCATGTCGCGAACAGCTTCGCCCTTGGCGGTCAGGCGCACCAGGACGGAGCGGCGATCGGCTTCCGAACGCTCGTGATGGATATAGCCACCCTCGACCAACTTCTTGAGATTGTAGGAGACATTGGAGCCCAGATAATGGCCGCGCGTGCGTAATTCGCCCGCCGTCAATTCCTGATCGCCGACATTGAACAGCAACAGCGCCTGTACCGAATTGATCTCGCGTTCGTCGCGGCGATCCAGTTCGTCCTTGATCACGTCGAGCAACTGACGATGCAAACGCTCGACGAGATTCAATGTCTCGAGATAGTGCTTGCGCACGGACGTTGCGCTTTCCAGCGCCGCCGCGGCATGCGGTTTAGCCAATGCCGTCATTTCTACACCACCCCCGCTTTTGCGGAGCCCACCCGTTATATTTGTGAAACCGAGCCTAGAGGGGACTCATTAAGAGCGTGTAAAATGCTTCCGAATTGTCGCGATGTTGTCGGCACTTGCGGCGCTGCCGATTATCATGGCAAACGAAAAATGAAATTATCCGCGTGCATTTTCCGGGAACCTCAGTTCCTTCGCGCCGAGAGGTGCGAAATAACCCGCGATATCAGCGTCTTTCACGCCGGCAAGGGATGATGGCTGCCAGCGTGGCTTTCCGTCCTTGTCCAGCAATTGCGCCCGCACGCCTTCCTGAAAATCTTGTCCCATGACCAGGCGCGCGGCCGCACGGTATTCCATTTTGAGACACTCGTTCCGCGACAGTGACTTTCCGCGGCGCAAAAGTTCGAAGGCGAGTTTGAGCGATGTCGGTGAGCGGGCACGAATCACCCGCGCCGTCTCGGCCGCGAATTCGCTGCCATCTCGGTCCAGCCGCTCCAGCACGCCCTCTACCGACGACGCGGCGAAGATCGCATCGATGCGGGCACGCTGGTCCGCAAGCGCGGCAGGTGGCTTGGCCCACGCGTAAGGCGCGATCGCGGCATCCGCCGCCTCGCCATCCGCCAATCGTAGGATGATCTGGTCGTGATGCGCTGCCGGGACATGATGGGTCATCAGACCGAATGCCATGGCGTCTCCAAGCCCGATGCGGCCCCCCGTCAGGGCAAGATAAAGTCCGGTCTCGCCGGGACAGCGCGACAGGAAATAACTGGCGCCGATATCGGGCATGAAGCCGATGCCGGTTTCCGGCATGGCGAAGGCGAGATCTTCATCGCCGAGGCGATGCGATCCATGCACCGAAACGCCCGCGCCGCCGCCCATTACCACGCCGTGGGTGAGCGCGACATAGGGTTTGGCGTAAGCACCGATCAAGGCATTGAGGGAATATTCGTCGCGCAGAAAATCGGCGGCGGCATGGGTCTTGTCGCGATTGCTTTCGGCCATGGCGCGGATATCGCCGCCCGCGCAAAAGGCACGTGAGCCCGCGCCCAAGATCGCAACCGCTTTTACGCCATCATCCGCCGTCCATTCGCTGAGGAACTTCGACATGCCAAGGCACATGCCGTGCGTCAGCGCATTTAACGCCTTCGGCCGGTTCAACGTGATGAGGCCCAGCGCGCCCCTTTTCTCGAACAGGATATGGGGCTCAGCTTCGTGCATGCCGCAAGATTAACCGCGATCTCGGCCGTGACAAGTCGCAGGCTTGCGTCGGCGTGCTCGAATTGGCAAGACAGCCATGAGCAGGAGCAAACGCATCAAAGGAACGTCATGATCGCTTATCCCGCGACCCGCCTGCGCCGCCTGCGCCGTCATGATTGGACGCGGCGGCTGGTGGCGGAGAACACACTTTCCACCGCCGATCTAATCTGGCCGCTCTTCCTGATTGACGGAAACAAGAAGCGCGAGCCTGTCTCGTCCATGCCGGGCGTGGATCGCCTGTCAGTCGATCTCGCGGTGAAAGCAGCAGAAGAAGCCGCCAAGCTCGGCATTCCCGTGGTCGCGCTTTTCCCTGCGACCGATCCGGCGCTCAAGAGCGAGGACGGGCTTGAGGCCATCAACGCCAACAATCTGGTCTGCCGCAGCGTGCGCGCAATCAAGAAAGCGGTGCCTGAGATCGGCATCCTGTGCGACGTGGCGCTCGATCCCTATACCAGCCACGGCCATGACGGGCTGATCCGCGACGGCGATGTGCATAATGACAGCACCATCCAGGTGCTGGTGCGCCAGGCCCTGGTCCAGGTAGAGGCAGGCGCCGACATCATCGCGCCGTCCGACATGATGGACGGGCGCGTGGGCGCTATCCGCGCCGCGCTGGAAGAACAGGGCCACGCCAACGCCATCATCATGGCCTATGCCGCCAAATATGCTTCGGCTTTTTACGGGCCGTTCCGTGACGCGCTGGGTTCGTCAAAAGTGAAAAGCGGTGGCCTAAAAGCCGGAGACAAGCGCAGCTACCAGATGGATCCCGCCAATGGCGACGAAGCTTTGCGCGAAGTGGCGCTGGATCTGGAGGAAGGCGCCGACATGGTGATGGTCAAGCCCGGCATGCCCTATCTCGATCTGGTGCGCCGGGTGAAGGAACGTTTTAGTGTTCCGACCTTCGCCTACCAGGTGTCGGGCGAATACGCGATGCTGGCGGCTTCGTTCGAAAAAGGCTGGCTGGATCGGGACCGCGCCATCATCGAAACGCTCACGGGTTTCAAGCGCGCCGGGGCCAGCGGCGTTCTGACTTATTTCGCTATAGAAGCAGCCAAGCTGCTCCAGCGCCGCTAGTCCCGTTTGGTCGAGAACAGGCTTCGCACCAGAATCTCTGCGCGACTGGGCAGCACATGCAGCCCCGAGCGGCGCTGGCCCAGGTCGATGACATTCTCCAGGACCAGCATGGCCAGGCCATGCACCGCCGACCACACCGCCAGGCCCAAGCCGGAATCATGCAACGCCGCGCCAATCTCGTTGCCGATGGCGTCGGCGGCATGGCCCAAGCCGGGAAATTTGTCACGGTTGGGAAGCTGCGGGCCAAACATCAGCCGCGCCACGGCCGGGCGCTTGGCGACGAAGCGCATGTAAGCAGCGCCGATGGCGGCGATGCGATCGGATTCCGATCCCGTCACCTTGGCCGCATCCACGATGAAGCGGCGCAGCTCTTCAAAGCCTTCGATGCTGAGTTCCACCAGAAGCGCTTCATGGTTGGGGAAATGGCGATAGGGCGCCGCATGGCTCACGCCGGCGCGCCTTGCCACCGCCCGGAGCGTCAGTGCGCTGAGCGACTGTTCCTCCAGGATGGCGCGCGCGGCATCGAGCAACCCGTTGCGCAAATCGCCGTGATGATAGGATCGCTGCGGTTCCGCCGCTTTACCCTGAAGCTTGGCTTCCGTACCGCATTGTTCGTTGTTCATGATGTACCTCTGGATCGTATGAATTCCTGGCGGGCGAACAGGCTGGACGTGTCCCAGCGCTTGCCTCCCAGGCTCTCCACCTCCGCGTAGAACTGATCGACCAGGGCCGCCATCGGCAGGCTGACGCCGGCGCGGCGCGCTTCTTCAAAACAGATGCCGAGATCCTTGCGCATCCATTCCACGGCAAAGCCATGCTCGTAATGGCCTGCCGCCATGGTCTTGTGCCGGTTCTCCATCTGCCAGCTTTGGGCGGCGCCTTTGGCGATCACATCCACCACCGCTTCGATGTCGAGACCGGATGCGCGCGCCAGACTGAAGCCCTCCGCCAATCCCTGCACCACGCCGGCGATGCAGATCTGGTTGACCATCTTGGTGAGCTGGCCCGAACCTGACGGACCCAGAAGCCGCATCTGCTTGGCATAGACCGCCATGACCGGCTCTGCCTTGGCGTAAGCCTTCTCACTGCCGCCGCACATGATGGTGAGCTTGCCGTTCACGGCGCCGGCCTGACCGCCCGACACCGGCGCATCCAGAAAATCGAACCCGGCCTTTTCAGCCATGGTCGACAATTCTCGTGCGATGGTGGCCGACGCGGTGGTGTGATCCACGAACAAAGCGCCCGATCGCATCGCGGCGAAGGCGCCGCCCTCTCCCAATGTCACCTGGCTGAGATCGGCGTCGCGGCCCACGCAGGAAAATACGATGTCGGCATGGGCGGCGGCCGCGGCAGGCGTCGGCGCCGATGCGCCGCCATAGTCCTTCACCCAATCGCTGGCGCGCGCCGGGCTGCGATTGAACACGGTGACGTCATGGCCGGCACGCTGCAAATGCCCGGCCATGGGATAACCCATCACGCCCAAACCGATGAAAGAGAGCTTCATCTAAAGTCCATCGCTTCGAATTCCGGCTTCGGCACATTTTGCGCAAAAGATGGCCGCTTCATCAACCGGACTAGAGAATGGAGCGGTTGCGCGCGAATGGCGAGAAGTGCGGCTGTAGTGGAAAACCCTACAAGCCACATCTGCCTGGCAAGCATGGCCTCATCTGTACGAATTTGTGGCAGAAGTGTCGCGAAAGTCATCAAGAGTGGGAGTGCCAAAAGCGCACCCCTCGCCGGCAATCTCAAACGCGTCAGCGGGGTGGGTGACATGATCCTCAACCCACCGCTCGCATTCGGCCGGCACTTTCCGCGGTCAATTTGGCCTTCATATGCCGCAGTGCGTCGATCACCGCTTCCTGGACAGATTTGTCCAATTCCCCGGTCATGAATTCGCGAAGCGCGCGCCGGTAATCATTGATGGCGGCCAGGATGGGCGCGGCTGCCGGCATCAGATGCAGACGCTTGATGCGCCGGTCGGTGGGATCAGGCCGCCGCTCGATCAGACCTCGCGCTTCCAGCCGGTCGACGAGCCGGCCAACCGTTATCGGCTCCACCTCACAGATGGCCGCCATTTCGTTTTGCGAAAGTCCGGGCTGGCCTTCCAGGCGCAGCAGGATGAGGCCCTGTGCGCGCGTCATGCCATAGCCGCGCGCCCATTGATCGAAGCGGGTGCGCTGCATCCGCGCCACGTCATGCATCAGGGTCAGCATGTCCCGGTCGAGGTTTTGCATCCCGAAAACATAAGCCACGTTATAATAACGTGCAAGACATTAAGCCTTGATAGGCTTTTACGACATTTCGCCAAAGTAAAATGGCCGGCGAGGTCGCCCTCACCGGCCATTCGATGTGTCGTGCAGGTCTGTTACGGCGTGACCTTCAGCGTCTGGCTCCAGGACGCTTCGATCTGCTTCACGACCGCGTCGGGGAACGGAACATAGTCCAACTTCTCCGCGTCGCCGGCGCCATCATGCAGGGCGTAATCGAGGAATTGCAGGATCGCCTTGTTCTTGTCGGCGGGATAATCCGAACGCAGCAGCATGTAGGTCGCCGCCGTGATCGGCCAGCTTTGCGCGCCAGGCTGATTGGTGAGGATCAGATAGAAATCCTGCACCTTGGAAAAGTCGGCATTCGCCGCCGCCGCTTGGAAGGCTTGCATGGTGGGCTTCACCCGTTGGCCTGCCGCGTTGATCATGTCGGTGTAGATCAGGTTCGACTGCTTGGCGTACGCGTATTCGACATAGCCGATCGAGCCCACAGTCTGCTGCACGCTGGCCGCGACGCCGGCATTGCCCTTGCCGCCAATGCCGCCCGGCCAGGAGACGGCCGTGTCGGCGCCGACTTTGCTCTGCCATTCCGGATTCACTTTGCCCAGATAATTGGTGAAGTTGAAGGTGGTGCCCGAGCCGTCCGAACGATGCACCGTGAGGATCGCCATGTTGGGCAGCGGCACTTTCGGGTTCAGCTTGGCGATGGCCGGATCGTTCCATTTCTTGATCTGACCCAGGAAGATCTTGGCGAGCGTGTCGCCGTCCAGAACCAGTTGGCCGGCCTGGATGCCGGGCAGATGTACCACCGGCACGATCGAGATCACGACCTGGGGAAACTGCACCAGATGATTTTGCGTGATTTCGTCGTGCAGCAACGGTTTGTCGGAATTGGCGAAATCGACCGTCCTGGATTCGATCTGCTTGATGCCGCCGCCCGAGCCGATCGCCTGGTAATTCACTTGCGCGCCGGTCTTCTGCTGATATTTCTGCGCCCAGACTTGCAGCACGGGATAGATGGCGGTGCCGCCCGCGCCGGTGAGGTTGGTGGCGGCGATCGCGCCACCGGAAAGCAGCGTGCTGGTCAAAGCTGCTGCCAGGAACGCTTTCATTGTGCGTTTCATGATTTTGTCCTTTCGTGTGCGCCACTCCACGGACGCGGGGGGATTTTCGAGAGAGGGAAAGGGCGCGGCGATAAGAAACCGCCGCGCCATTCAGGCTACCACTGGAAATCGCCCCACAGGCCGATTTCATTGTACGTGCCGTTCACAGCACCGCCGATGGTGCCGTTGGCGGTGCTGATGGTGCCATGGCCCACGCCGTCATGCTTGTAGGCGAGCGAGAAATCTACCGTCTTGACCGGGCTATAGGTGAAACCGAAGGTGTAGAAATTCTCGTTGGTCGCAGGCGATGTCTTGGTCTTGGGATTGACGTTGTCGAAACGGCCGAACACGGCCCATTCCGGCAGGAAGTAATAAGACGCGAAGGCCGATACGCCGTTGGCGCCCTCACCCAGTACGGTGTTCACCAGAGCATCGCCATTGCTGATATTGTTGGCCGAGAAATACTCCACGCCGACGCGCAACCCGTTGGCGACATAAGCGCCCAGCACGTTAAAACGCTGTGCTGTTTTCAAAGTGACAGTGCCCGAAGGCGTGCCCAACTTGCCGGTGTAGCCACCGACCGCCAGGCTGAAGCCTTCATAAGTGGCGTTGATGCGGCCTTCGAAGTCCATGGTGCTGAAGCGATTGGCGTCGCTGCCCACCGGGATCTTCTTGTAGCCGCCGCCATTCACGGCGGAGAATTGATAATTCAGGATGCCGTCGAACACGCTGCCCAGAAGATGCACGCCCCAGTCCGATGAGGTGCCGTATTTGGTGCGATCGATCAGGGTCTGCTCGAAATAACGCATGCCATAGATACTTTCGGCATAGGGAATCCACGGCATGTCTGTGGCGCCCAGGCGGATGATGAAGGCCGGGTCATATTTGGCTTGCAGATAGGCCTTCTTCAAAAAGAGCTGGCCGGCGCCAGTGGTGCCGTCATAGGTCGTATCGGTGGTCACATTCGCCGAATAGGTGTCGTTGAAGGTGTGATCGATGCCGATATAGAAGCGCTTGATGTCGAAATTGGTGCCGTTGCCATTGGTGACGCCATTGACGGCGTTGGTGGCGGCGGTCGAGCGCGCGCCGTTCACCTTGTTGCTGATGTTGGTGACGTCGAAATACATGCGGCCCGAGATGGAGGTGTTGCTCCACCAGCCGCTGGGCGCCGCTGGCGGCGCACTGGCGGCCTGGGCGGCGCGCATTTGCGAATCCTGTACTTCAGCCTCGAGCGCCGAGAGACGCGCTTCCAATTCCGCGTTCGACGGCGGCACATCGGCCTGCGCCAGTTGAATCTGATTGGTGGGCTGGCTGGCGACTGTCGTGTCGATCGTGGTGACGGCGGTGCCGCCCTGTACTGCCGCATTCGCCCCCGAGGCGGCAAAGATCGCGATGGCGGCCGTGCCGGCCATCAATCCGAATTTCCCCATTTTCGTCCAACGTCCCTTTGAAGTTCCCGCGCAAATTCGCGCGTGGGCTCCTTCGCAGTGGGCCGCTACAGGGCGATGACAGTTATATGTCGGTGATGTGACGAAGGTCGGCAGATGGCCGGAAAACCTGGCATTTACCTTCTAGAAATGTATGTGAATTCAGCCGCTGCGCTGAAGCGCGCTATATTTGCCACGAAAATAGACCAGCGGCGCGGACTCCGACGGACGGGAGAAGCGCAAAACCCTCCCTAAGAGAATCGTGTGGTCGCCGCCTTCCATTTTCCGCTCCGCCGCGCATTCGAAGATCGCCAGAGAATCTGCCAGCGCTGGCGGCCCCAGTTCCGTCTCCACCAGCGCGATGCCGTCCAACGCATGCTCGCCGGGACGCGCCAACCGCGACGACACTTCTCTGTGCTCTGTACCCAGAACACTGACGGTGAAGCTATCGGCTCTTACGAAAATGTCATGGCGCTGCGAACGGCGGTCCATGCACCACAAGAGAAGCGGCGGATCGAGCGAGACGGAGGTGAAAGAGTTAACCGTGATGCCGATATGCGCGCCCACGCCATTCGCCGTAACGACAGCCACGCCTGTGGGGAAGCAACCCAGGGCGTCACGATAAGCGCGCGGATCCATTACCATGAACTAACCATAAGCCTTCGCCACTTCATACTCGGTTAAGCCGGCGCATGCATGATCCCCGCATTGGGCAAACCGGACCAGTGAACGGCATCAGACCGTTCCGGCCGAGTACATGGGTGGCGGACTATGGCCGACGGCGCGGTCATCATCAAACGCATCAAAAAGGGCGGGCATGGCGGTCACCATGGCGGCGCCTGGAAAGTCGCCTATGCGGACTTCGTAACCGCCATGATGGCGTTCTTCCTTCTGATGTGGCTGATCAACACCACCACGCCGGAGCAGAAGCGCGGCATCGCCGATTATTTCGCGCCCCAATCCATCGCCCAGACCGTATCCGGTTCGGGTGGCGTGCTGGGCGGCAAGGTGATGGGCGAGGAATCCGCTCATGCCGGCGGCGCGCAATCGGTGATGCAGAAACAATCGCCACCCTCGCCGGCCTCGCCGGTCAAGTCGCTCGCCACGGGCGTCACCGGCGGCGCCAACGGCGCCAGCACCAATGATGCCATCCCCAACAATTCGACGGCGCAGGACGGCGAATTCGCCCATGCCGCCGAAGCGATACGCCAGGCGATCCAGGACAATCCCGACATCGCCAACCTCTCCCATCAAGTGATGATGGAACAGACGCCGCAAGGCTTGCGCATCCAGCTGGTGGACCAGGACGGCCGCCCCATGTTCCAGCAAGGCACCAACGAGCCCATGCCCTACACCAAGAAACTTCTGGCGGCAGTTGGCCAGGTGATCGATTCGCTGCCCAACCGGGTTTCCATCGCCGGCCATACCGGCGGCAACGACACGGCCGCCACCGGCACGGCTTGGGAGCTTTCGGCCAACCGGGCCAACGCCGCCCGGGCGGTGCTGCAAAGCGGCGGCCTGGGCTCGGACCGCATTTACGAAGTGGCCGGCAAGGCCGCTTCCGAGCCGCTTTTGCCGGAAGATCCCAACGCCTCGGCCAACCGCCGGCTCTCCATTGTGCTCTTGCGAGAGGCCCCACCCGCCCCGCCCGGCCACAGCCTGGGTGGTTAAGAACCGGCTGGCGCCGGATACTCCCCTGACTCGTATACTCTGGCCCGCCTATCTTCTTGCGGGCCGAGCCGGGGCTTGGTCATACTGGAATCGTGACCGACCAACGCAACACACGGGTTCCGCAGTTTTTTCTCACCCCCGGGGGGCCTTGCCCCTATCTGCCGGGCAAGGTGGAGCGCAAGGTTTTTGCCCGGCTGACCGGTCCCCTGGCCCAGCCACTGTCGGAGGCGCTCACCCATTCCGGATTTCGCCGCAGCCAATCCATCGCCTATCGCCCCGCCTGCGAGGGCTGTAACGCCTGCGTCTCGGTGCGCATCGTGGCCCAGGAATTCGCGCCCGGCCGCAGCCAGCGTCGCATCGCGAAAAGAAGCGCCGATCTCGCCCGCGCCATCGTTCCGGCCGAAGCGACCCGGGAGCAATTCGCTCTGCTGCGCACCTATCTGGATTCACGGCACTCCGGCGGCGGGATGAGCGATATGGGTCTGTTCGACTATGTCGCCATGGTCGAGGAGACGCCGGTCAACACCCATATCGTGGAATATCGCCGCCCGGACGGCACGCTGCTGGCAGCCGCCTTGAGCGATGTCCTGCGCGATGGGCTTTCGATGGTCTATTCCTTCTTCCATCCCGGCGAGGATGCCAGGAGCCTGGGCACCTATATGATCCTGGATCATGTGGAAGCCGCCAAGGCGCGCGGCCTTCCTTACGTGTATCTCGGCTATTGGGTGCGCGACTCCGAGAAGATGGACTACAAGTCGCGTTTCTCGCCGCTGGAAGCGCTCGGCCCGAATGGCTGGGAACGCCTCGCTCCCGGCCGTCAGCCTTAGCCGCCTTTCCAGCGCTTGTGCTCGCGGTGCCGTCTCTGTAATGCCCCGGTCGCTGTTCCAGCCGCTCGCTCAAGCTCGCGGCGTCGCCTCCCTCTCGCATGTCCACAGGACATGCTTGCGCGCTAAAGCGCGTCGGTCGCCGACCCGCCAAAGCGTATTTTCCACTCCGCGATCTGTTCGTCGGTGATTTTGGCGAACAACACCTCCGGCGGATGGATGGGCTGGCCGGGCTCCAGATCGTTCAGCGCGTCCGCCATGGGCTGATCCGGCCAGGGAATGATGGCGCCGTCGCCCGCGATGGGCTGGATTGCTTCATGGATCTTCTTGGCCATCACCGGCATCACCGGCCAGGCGAGATGGGCGAATTGGTGCACCAGATTGAGGCCCATGCGCACGCCCACCGCGGCGCGCGCGCGGTCGGTCTTGATATGGGTCCAGGGCGCCGCTTTGGTGAGATATTCATTGCCCGCCACCCAGATGGCGCGAAGCTCGCCCATGGCTTTGCGGAACTCCGCCTCTTCGATATAATCCGTATACTGAGCAATTCGGCGATCCAGCTCGGCAATCAGGGCATGCTCTTCCGCGCCATATTCGCCCTCGCCCGGCACCTTGGCGTCGAAGCGCGCGGCGCAGAATTTCGTCACCCGGTTGACGAAATTGCCCAGCACATCGGCCAGGTCCTTGTTGATGACACCGGCGAATTGTTCCCAGGTGAAGTTGGAATCCGAACCTTCCGGCGCATTGGCGATCAGATAATAGCGCCAATAATCGGCCGGCGCGATTTCCAGCGCCGTGTCCATGAAGATGCCGCGTTTGCCGGAGGTTGAGAACTTTCCGCCATCATAATTGAGATAGTTGAAGCCTTTGAGGCGGTCGACCTTCTTCCAGGGCTCCCCTGTGCCCATGATCATGGCGGGAAAGATGATGGTGTGGAAAGGCACATTGTCCTTGCCCATGAATTCCCAATAAGTCACGTCGCGCGCCTTCTCGCCGAACCACCAGTCGCGCCAGGCCTCGCCTTTCTTGTTCTTGTCAGCCCATTCCTTGGTCGCGGCGATATATTCTATGGGCGCATCGAACCAGACATAGAAGACTTTGCCTTTGAGCTGGCCGTCGGCGATGTCGTCGGGCACTGGAAAGCCCCAGTCGAGATCGCGCGTGATGCCGCGATCCTGCAAGCCCTCGTCCAGCCATTTGTAGGCAATGGAGGTGACGATCAACGGCCAGTCCTTCTTGTGGCCGTCGATCCAGTGGCGAAGCCGGTCGGCAAGCTGGGACTGTTTGAGGAAGAGATGCGTGGAATCGCGGATCTCGATATCCCGCGCGCCGGAGACCGCCGAACGCGGATCGATGAGATCGATGGGGTCCAGCACCCGGGTGCAATTCTCGCACTGGTCGCCGCGGGCGTTGGTGTAGCCGCAATGGGGACAGGTGCCGATCACATAACGGTCGGGCAGGAAGCGGCCGTCGGTGGCAGAATAGGCCTGCTTGGTGGTGCGCAATTCCAGAAAGTCGTTCTTCCAGAGCGCGCGGGCGAAGTGCAGCGTCAACTCGCGGTTCTGCGGCGACGAAGAGCGCCCAAAATTGTCCCAGGAAAGGCCGAAGCGATCGCCCAGATCGCGCTGGACGGCGTGCCATTTGGCGCAATAGTCGGCGACCGGCACGCCCTCCTCCAGCGCGGCCAGTTCGATGGGCGCGCCATGCTCGTCAGTGGCGCAGACCGCCATCGTGTCATAGCCCCGGGCGCGGCAGAAACGGGCAAAGATGTCAGCGGGCAGCATAGAGCCCACCAGATTGCCCAGATGCTTGATCCCGTTGACGGACGGGATGGCGGAAGAGATCAGAACGCGTTTCATGCGGTTTTGCGGTATGGTTCGTGCGCGACCCGTTCCTCATACAGGGGGCGGGCGCGGGAAGCGAGGGGAAACGAAAATGACGGACGGGCATGCAAAAATCTTGGTTGCGGCAGCAATGCTGGCACCCCTTGTCATCGCGTCAGGCGCCCGCGCCGAACCGGTCCAGCCGCTGCCCCAACACACCGCGCCTCTGCCGCTAGACGCCCCCTCGGCTCAGATCGGCAACGGATTGATAACGGCGAAAATCTATCTGCCCGATGCGCAGAAAGGGTTTTATCGCGGCACGCGTTTCGACCAGACGGGCGTGATCGGAAGCCTGGTCGTGGACGGGCAAAATTTCTACGGGCCCTGGTTCGACCGCGTTTCGCCGGAGGTGGCGGATTACACCTTCACGCCCGAAGGCATTGTCGGCGGGCCGGACAGCGCCATTTCGGGACCAGTAGAGGAATTCGCACCCATTGGATTCGAAAACGCGCAAGCGGGCGGCAGCTTCCTCAAAATCGGAGTCGGCCGGTTGAAGAAACCGGACGCCAAACCTTACGACCATTATCGGATTTACGATGTTGTGGATGCGGGCCTGCGCAGCGTGCTGACTGCGAAAGACAGCATCAGCTTTGTCCAGGATTTGAGCGGCGGTTATCGTTACGTCAAAACGCTGCGCCTCTTACCTGGCAAGCCGCAAATGACAATTGAGCATGTCCTCACCAACAAAAGCGGCAAAGCGATCGCGACGACAGTTTATGATCACAATTTTCTTCCTCTCAGCCCGGGCAACCAGGATATTGTGGCGAGCTTCCCCTTCGCCATAACGCCGGACGTAAAACCGGACGCCGCGCTGGTTCGCATCGAGGGCAATCACTTCGCCTATCAACGCGGACTAACCGGCAAGGAAAGCGTCGCCTTCCACGTCAGTGGCTTTGGAAACAGCAAGAAAGATTATGACATCCGGATCGGCAATGTCCGAACCGGCGCGGGCATGCGAGTGACCGCCGATCAACCCATGAGCAAGATCAATGTCTGGTCTATCCGCAGCGTCATGGCGGTGGAACCCTATATCGCCATTGAACTCAAGCCTGGCGCCACCAAACGCTGGACTTACACTTATACGTATAACGGCCCGAAGCACTGAGCTACGGCGCCGGCCTCAAGCAGGCCCCGGAAATAGCGCATCGGTCTTGCCGGTTAAATAATAGACGAGAAGGCCCAGCCATTCGTGCACGCTATCGTCGAGGTCCGGCAGATTGTTCGCCAGAACGAAGCTATGGGGTTTGTCGGACTTGTAGGAAACCGGGATCGCAACAACCGGCCAACCCGCCTTGCGGAAAATCCCCACACTGCGCGGCATGTCGCGCGCCGACGAGACAAGAAGCCAGACTTGCCGGGATGACGGTTTGGTGAGCGCTTTACTGAAGATCACATTCTCATAGGTATTGCGCGATTTGTTTTCGAAAAGAATGTGTCCGGTATCCAATCCTTGCTGCTGAAAGAAAAGACGCGCGGCATCGGACTCCGTGAAAATGGGAAGGCGTAAACTCAACAGGCCGCTGCCGCCGCTAAACACCAGTTGGGCGTCTGGATATTTGCGGGCGAGACGAACGAATTCCGTCATACGTTCCGCGGCGGAATTCAAGGACGGAACATCACGCCGCGCGGTCGTCTCAGGATCGATGGCACCGCCCAAAACTATGATGCCGTCGACATGAACAGGCAACGCTTGCGGCCTTGGAAAGCGATCTTCCAACGGGGCCGTCACCCAAGCGGACACGGGCAGCAGTGCAATCGCCAGGAACGCCAGCGCCACAGCCGTAACCAGGGCCACGCCCACGCGGCGAAAGCGCTGAACCAAAAGGCCCAATGTCCCGAGCAAAAGGAGCGACAAAAGAAGATCGCTGGGCGTTTCCAGCGGGACAAGAATTTTCGAAAGAAGAAAGAACAACCGCGGCCCCCGGCGATGGTGCCGGCTACAGGACTCGAACCTGTGACCCCCTGATTACAAATCAGGTGCTCTACCAACTGAGCTAAGCCGGCGCGCCCTGGTCCCTAGCACGCCGGCGCCGCCCTACCAATAGACTCGCTCAGCTTTCCAGAATGTCATTGGGAAGGAGATTTTTGGGCGCGCCGTTTGGCGGGAAATGGCGAGCCATAGCTTCGCCGCAGATGGCGATGGCGCGGATAAAACCATCCGCGGGCTTGCCGGACGTCATGCCCTGGGTGACGGCGGCGACCGCATCATTCCATGGCCCTTCGCCGACCGCCTGATGAATGGCGTGGTGCGCCACCAGTTCGACCTGCCGATCATGCAGCGAGGCATAGATCAGGATATGCGGTTCGGCATGAGAGAGCCGCGCGCCCGAGGCGGCGAAATGGTGCCGCGCAACCTGGCGCACCCGATGGCGCTTTAAGAAGCGCGGCGTGAGAAAGCGACGGATGCGCGGCAATGATGCGATCAGGGCGACGGCAAGAAAAATAGCCGCCTGCAACAAAGTATAAGTCGTGAGCGCGCGCAGGATCAGATTTTCTACCGCCCGCACCGTGTCATCGGTCCAGCTGGAGAAGATGTCGGCCATCGCCAAGCGATGCAGCCCCGCCATCACCAGCAAGGGCGGCGCGACAAAGGCGGCGACGGCGGCCCAGGCCAACGGCACTTCGCGATAACGCGAGACTTCCTGTGTGAGCACGCAAAAAATCTCGCCCGCGGTCTTGCTTTCCGCATCCGTGATCGCAGCCGCGATACGCTCATGATCCGACCGGCTCAGCATCACCAGCTTCCCGACGCGCCGCCGCCGCCGAAGCTGCCGCCGCCGCCGCCGCTCCAGCCGCCGCCGCCGCTCCAGCCACCGCTGCCGTAACCACCACCGCCATAGCTGCGGCCGCCACCCAGTCCGCCCAGGAAAAGTAACGGCCAAAAGCCGAAGCCGCCGAAGATGCGGCTAAACGCGATGGCAACGAACAGGATGATGATCAGGATGGAGAAAGGCGTGGCGCCGCCGCCGTCGCGATGCTGCGCCTGTTGCTCGGCAGCCGCGACCCGCGCTTCCGCCGCCGACGGATCGAGCGACAATTGCTGGATCAGTGCCGCCACACCCGCTTGCGTGCCGCCATCGAAATCGCCGGCACGGAAACGGGGCACGACCGCCTGTTGGATGATCACCGAAGACAAGGCATCGGTGAGGATGGGTTCCAGCCCATAGCCCACTTCGATCCGCACCTTGTGCTCGTTGGGCGCGACAATGAAGAGAGCGCCATTGTTGAGCTTGGCTTGGCCGATGCCCCAAGCCCGGCCCAGTTGATAGCCATAATCGGAAATCTCATAGCCCTGCAGCGAAGGCAGCGTGACCACCACCAGCTGGCGTGAGGTCTTGGCCTCAAGCGCCGCCAGCTTCTGGTCGAGATCCGCCCGCGTCCGGTCCGAAAGAATATGGGCATCATCCACCACCCGCCCGGTCAGAGTTGGGAATTTCGGCGCGGCTTCCGCCGTCCGGAGCGGCAGCGCCAGACAGAGAAAGGCGAACAGGACCGCGAGAAACCGCATCGCTTACGGATTGACCGGCGGCGGCGCAGGTTGGGTTGCAGCGGGCGGCTGCGCCTGGCCGGTGAAATTGACCACGGGCGCACCTTGCGCGGTGGTGCTGGCAGCGAATTCCTGGGCCGGCTTCTGGCTCTTGTAGAGCGTCGAGGCCCAGACGACGCCGGGAAAAGTGCGCAATTCGGTGTTGTAGTCCTGGACCGCCGCATTGTAGTCGCGGCGCGCAATCTCGATGCGGTTCTCGGTGCCTTCGAGCTGCGATTGCAGCGCCAGGAAGTTCTGGTTGGATTTCAGGTCCGGATAATTCTCGCTGATGGCCATCAGCCGCCCCAGCACGCCGGACAATTGATTCTGCGCCTGCTGGAATTTTTCAAACGCCGCCGGATCGGTGACGGTCGAAGCGTCGATCGAAACATGCGTGGCCTGGGCGCGCGCCTGGGTCACAGCCGTGAGCACCGACTTCTCCTGCACTGCATAGCCTTGAACGGTGGAAACCAGGTTCGGGACCAAATCACTGCGGCGCTGATAGGCCGCCTGCACATCGCCCCAGCGCGCCTTCACCGTTTCATCCTTGGTCGGGATGGAATTGACGCCGCAACCCGCCAGCGCGAAAGCCAGGCCCAGTATGGCCAGGAATTTGGGGAAAGCCGGGGAAAGTCTCATGGGCGTGCGCCCTCCTAAAACCCACGCCGCAAAGATGGGGAACTTCGGCCGAACCGCAAGGCGCAAAACAAAAATTTTATCCTTGCTTTCGACCTATTTGGTTGGTTTTGCGGGAGTCTTGACCGACGCGCCCTGGCTGTTGGCGTCGGCCAACAGATCCGCGCAATTGGCCTCCTTCGCCAGGCCGGGATCGACAAAGGCGAAGATCGCGGCGAAGGGTGACAGAAGGCCCAATCCCAAACCGATGGCGCCCTGGGTCAGCGCCGGCTTGGCGTCGACGCCGACGGTCGGCGATTCCAATTTCCCCGAAAGCGTGATGGGAGCGTTCAGATGCAACAGCTGAAAATGCTTGGGCTTGCCTTGCAGGGTCAGGTTGAGGGTTTCGTCCTTGAGATTGACTGTGCCATGCCCATCGATGCGCGTGGGATCGGTGTCGAGCACGATCTGCTGAGATGAAAGCAAACCGTCCCGGGCATCGAAATGCATGACCGCGCATCTGAGATTGGTGGCGGATTGATCGCCCGATAGGCTCAAGCCCAAGGCACTCAGCACATTGACCCCCGCCCATTCCGCCAGAGACTTCTTCATGCCGCCTTGCGGCGCCACGGCAGTGAAAATCCCTCGGGCGCTGGAAGCCACCTTGTGAACGGATGCACCCGACCCGCTCAGCTGAGCGCGGGCTTCCACCAGGCCGGTGAGCGGTTTCTCGTTGCTCTTGATGAAATGCTCGATATGAAGATCGGTGATGCGAGCATCGACGCTGGTGACCGGCACGGATTTGCGCGCATCGATGGTGAGGGCGCCCGACAATTTGCCCTGGGTAAAACTGAAGGCCAATGGAGAAAGACGCATCACGCCATCTTTCACGCGGATATGGGTGGTGAGACCGCGCAATGGAAAATCGCGGCTGCGGATGGAATCGGCGTCGTAATCCACCTCGCCATTGATTTGCCGCAGCCTTTCGGTGTGCAACGTCACATCCGGGAGAAGATAAGCCGTCGCCGCTGCTGTCTTCTCGCCGCCCCGCAGCAAGGCGCCCAGATCGTTGAAATCCAGCGAACGCGAAGACAAATGCCCGCCAAGGGTTGGGATGTCATGCGAGACATCGACTGTCAAATAACCATGCATGTCGGAATCACCGATCGTGCCGGCCAGGTCGCTCAGGGCGTAGAGCGCGCCGTCGCGCTGAAGCCGGCCGTTCAGCTTGTAAGGGGCTGTTCCCGGCAAGGCGACGCCCGTCAGATAATAAAGTTCGGACAGACTCTGACCGGTCGCCGTCACATGGGCGTCGAATTGACCGAGGTGAAAAGGATGGGCGATCACGCCGTCGATCGCCGCATGGGTGGGGCCGGCGTGAAGGTCGGCGCTGAAGCTGTAGGGTTTGCTTTCATCGACATTGATTAACGGCCCGCCATGAATATCCGCGAGAAAAGGATTGGCGTTCAACGCGCCGGAACCGTTGAGCTGGAACGCCGCGCCCTGACCGCCCGAATTCTCTTCCGACGAAATGGAGCCGACAAATTCCAGACGGCGCACCGCGTCATGGATCTCGACATGGCCGTCGCGCACCAGGAAGCGCTGGATGGGCGGGATCTTCCAGCCTTGCCTGCTGGGGTTGGTGCTATCCCAATTGGTGCGCCCGTCCTCGGCGCGCACCAGAAGAAACTCGGGCCGATCGAAACGAACGGACGGGAGAATGATCCTGCCGAACAGCGCCGGCCAAAGCCGGAACACAATATCCGTCTGCCGGATGCGCGCGGCTTGCGGTTGCCCGACCCAGGCAGGGTTGCCGATAAAAAGACCACCGATGGAGACATGCGGCTCGCGCCGGAAGAGATCGACCTTGAGGTCGCCCTCGATTGCCACCGGCCGTCCATAACGATGCGAGGCCCAACGGGCGATGGGCGTCCGCATCTGGTTCCAGTCCAAAAAATAGAGCGTAACGACGAATGCGATCAGGAAAGCGGCGATGACGATCGCCGACCAGCGAAAGAAACCGGGCCAGGTGAAGCGGAAATCGCGGAAATCCGCCCAAATCCATTGCTGCCAAAAACGCTTGAGGTCCGCGATTTCCCTGTTGTGGGCCAATGACATAACAGCCAAACGCCCGAGCCGGGATCGGGCTTCACAAAAGTTGGGAAACTCGCCAAGTTCCGGGACGTTGATCCTCTGAGATTCGCAAAGGGGAACGAGTGCGTTTCAGGCGATGGCATCCCTGGCGTCTCATCAAGGAAGGCTTTATCGCCTTCATAGACGACAATGCCCTGACGCGCGGCGCGGCCATCGCCTTTTATGCCGTGACCGCGATTGCACCGGTTCTTTTCATCGCCACTGCCATCGCCGGTCTTTTTCTGGGACCAAAGGCGGCGTCAGCGGCGGTTGGCTACCAGTTGCGCCAGTTGATGAGCCCGGAGAGTGCGGATCTGGTGCAAGCCGCCATCGTGCATGTGCGCGGCGTCCATCACAGTCTGCTGGGGAGCTTCTTGGGCCTCGTCGCCCTGATCGTCACCGCCTCGGGCGTCTTTACTGAAATGGAGGACGCGCTCAATGTGATCTGGAAGGCGCCCAGAACGGAATCCTATTTCTATCAATTGGTGCGGGGCCGCGTGCTGAGTTTGATCTTGGTGATCGCGATGGGCTTCCTGTTCATGTTGTCGCTGGTGGTCGCGGCGGGGATCGGGGTGCTAGGCCGGTTCCTCGACCACTACACCGCGCTCGGGGGCTTTTTCGTCGAGGCGATCAATATCGCCCTTTCCTTCGGCTTCATCACGGCGCTGTTCGCGATCATCTACAAGATGATCCCGCACCGACGGCTTTACTGGCGCGACGTCCTGGTGGGCGCCGCGGGAACCGCCCTGCTCTTCGAAGCCGGCCAATCCTTAATCGCGCTTTATCTCGCCCGCTTCCTGGTCGCCAATATCTATGGCGCCGCCGCGGGCGTAATCGTTCTTCTGGTCTGGACCTATTATTCCGCGCAGGTTTTTTTGCTGGGCGCCGAATTCACGAAAGTCTGGGCCTACCATTATGGCAGCCAGCGCGATTCCTAGAGTGTGTTGGCGACCTGGTCGCGCAGAGCGGGTTTGAAGCCATTCGCCTGCATGCGGGCGCTGGCTGCGTCCTCGGCGGGCATTTCGCGCGCCAACTGGTCCGCGCGGTTCAGCGCCTGGGCGTCGCCCGATCGCGCTGCGATCAGGTACCATTTCAATGCCGATACCGGATTCTGCCGGACCCCGTCGCCGCGCTCATAAAGCACCGCAAGATCGAACTGGGAATCGACATAGCCTTGATTTGCCGCCCGACTGAACCAGGCGGCGGCGCGCCCCGCGTCCCTGGTGGTGCCGCGGCCTTGATCATAGGCGATGGCAAGATCGTGCATCGCCCTCAGGTTGCCCCGCAGCGCCGACGCTTCGAACCATTTGAAGGCTTGATCCTGATCCGCCGCAACGCCGTTGCCTTCCGCATAGCAGGTGGCGATCAGATATTGCGCCAGGGGATCGCCTTGTCTTGCCGCCGCCAGACCCCAGCGCAGGGCCGCCGGCACATCCGACTTCACATTCTCGCCATGCAGATAGGCGAGCGCCAATTTGGTCTGGCTGCGCGGATCCCCGCTATCCGCCAAGGCCGTTATCCGCGCCAGCGACGGTTGAACGGCCTGACGGTGCTGGATACTGCCAGCCTGCACGCCCATCAGATGCGCCAACAGGAGCGCGGTGCCTGCCATGGCGAGAATGGCGCCCAGCCCAACCCACGTCATCCAGCCAAGGGCGCGCTTCGGTTTTGCCGACGGTTCCTCTTCCACGGCAGCTTCCCGCGCCGCCCGGCGGGCATTCTCCAGAAGCCCTTCCATTTCCTCGGGCGTCACGGTCGGCAGCGGATCGAGATCCGGCAAGGGAAGCGGTTTGGCTTTGACGGGTGCGGGCCTGTAATCGGGTTCGGATTCTAGCGTTTTGGCCATGGGGGCCGCCTTCGCCTCCGGTGCCGTTGCGCGTTTCAGGACAGGCGCACGCTTTTCTTCCAGAAGCGCCACGCTACGATTGAGCAGTTGCTCGGTCTTCTCCTGACGCGTTTCCAGCGCCGACAAGGCCCGTTCGAACACCCGCAAGCGGCGCTCGAGCCAGGCGTCGCCTTGCGGCGCGGGCGCGCTGATCGCCGGACCGTTCACCACCGCGCGCGGCATGCGCTCGACCGCCGCCGCT
>DATNGI010000049.1:0-7920 GCA_035605955.1 Rhizomicrobium sp. | reverse complement strand
CTGAACCAGGCGACGTGCCACATCGGTCTTGGACATTTCCGGCCAACTTTCCTCGCCGGTCGCCGTAATCAGATGGACTTGGTTGCGATCCCCGCCCATCACCGCGCCGGAGACGTCGTTGGCCAGGATCCAGTCCGCGCCCTTGCGCACGCGCTTGGCAACCGCGTTGGGCACCACATCGTCCGTTTCGGCCGCGAAGCCCACCACCAGCCGCGGCCGCTGCTTGTGATGCGACAGGGTCGCCAGGATGTCAGGATTTTCCACCAGTTTTATCGCCGGGGCCAGGCGGTCGCCGTCCTTCTTGATCTTGCTGTTGGCAGCGAGGTCGGGCCGCCAATCGGCCACGGCCGCGCTCATGACCGCGATGTCGGCGGGCAGTTCGGCTTCGCAGGCCGCCAGCATTTCGCGCGCCGTGGTGACCTTCAACAATCTCACATCGGCGGGCGGCACAATCTCAACCGGCCCGGAAACCAACACAGTGTCCGCGCCCGCGCTGGCCAAGGCATGGGCGATGGCATAGCCCTGTTTGCCTGAGGAGCGATTGGCCAGGAAGCGCACGGGGTCGAGCGGCTCCTGCGTGGGTCCGGCAGTGACCAAAGCCTTCAGTCCGT
This sequence comes from Rhizomicrobium sp., assembly GCA_035605955.1. Taxonomy (GTDB): domain Bacteria; phylum Pseudomonadota; class Alphaproteobacteria; order Micropepsales; family Micropepsaceae; genus Rhizomicrobium. The sequence continues at coordinate 7,309 of DATNGI010000049.1, read as the reverse complement.
TCAGCGCGCCACCGCGCGCAGCAAATGCTCTTTCGATCGCCGCGACGATCTCCAGCGGCTCCGCCATGCGGCCGGGGCCGAACTCGCCGCACGCCATTTCGCCGTCATTGGGTCCGATGAAAAGCACGCCGTCCGCGACCAGCGTCCGAGCGCTGCGCTGCACCGACGGGCTTTGCCACATGCGGACATTCATGGCCGGCGCCATCAGGATCGTCTTGTCGGTGGCCAGAAGCGCAGTCGAAGCCAGGTCATTGGCGAGGCCCGACGCCAATTTTCCCATCAGGTCTGCCGTGGCCGGCGCGACAACCACCAGATCGGCGGCGCGGGACAATTCAATGTGCCCCATCTCGCTTTCATCGGTCAGGCTGAAGAGGTCAGAAAAGACCTTGTCACCGGTCAGCGCGGCCACCGAGAGGGGGGTGACGAATTCCGCGCCCGCGCCGGTTAGAATGGCTTTCGTCCTGACGCCGCGTTCCGCCAGCCGCCGGATCAGGTCCAAGGATTTGTAGGCGGCGATGCCGCCGCCGATGATGAGCAGGATGCTTTTGCCATTCATTGCTGTAAAATCCGGGAGACGTAGAAAAATACGACGATGTCGGCGGAGAATATAACGAACCACGCTCATTAAGTGTAGTTCTTCAACAATCCCAAAATAATAGGGGAAGATCAAGAACTTGGGAAAAGGTCCCGGGTTAATGATTCGCTAATCCTCCTATGGTCATATGAAGGCTGGCCTTGGGGGGCTGTGACATGGCGTTGTCGAAATCCGGCCTGGATTGGCCGGTCAAAACCCGGCTAACGACGGGTGAAATTATGCGTTTGGCTTCTGATTTCGCGGAGGAACACGGCGCCGACGCCTGTGACTACGCCTATCGCGCTGTGGTCAGCTTCGAACGCGAAGGCGAAGGCGAGCGCGCCTATTTCTGGTTTCTGCTTCTGATCATGCTGGGCGACATCACCAGCAATAAGCTGAATCCGGACGGCCTTCTGACGATCCACTAGCTTTACCCCATCTGTCTGCCAGCCCTGTGCTTGGCGCTCCGGCTCACGCCTATGCGCTGGCAAGCGGCCTGGCAGCCATTCGGTACGCTGGCGCTACTGCACTCCTGCCAAAAAGTTTGGAATGCGGTAGCATGGCCGCTCAATCGTCTTAGGACAGCATGCCTCTCGATCCGCTGGTGAAGGCTTTTCTCGATCAGGCGGCGGCGATCCCACGTCCCAAACCGTGGGAGATGCCGCTTGGCGCCATGCGCCAAAGCTTTGCCGGCATGATGGGGCTGGTGGGCCGGGCGGATGTCCCGGTCGGCAAAATCGAGAATTTCAAAATCCCCGGCCCCAGGGGTGAGATATCCGCGCGCGCCTATGCCCCTGTTGCGGTCGGCGGTGGGGCGATGCCGGCCTTGGTTTATTTTCACGGCGGCGGTTTCGTGGTGGGCGATCTGAACACCCATGACGGGCTCTGCCGCCTTTTCACCCATGAAGGTGGCTTTCGGGTGATCGCCGTCGAATATAGTTTGGCGCCGGAAAACAAATGGCCTCAACCGCTGGAAGATGCCGCCGCGGCGCTGCGCTGGGTTTTCGACAATGCCAGCGCGCTCGGCGTCGATGCCGGACGGGTCGCGGTGGGCGGCGATTCTGCGGGTGCGCTGTTGACGGCGTCGCTGACCCATCAGGTGAAGGAAAAAGGCGGCGCGGCGATCGCGTTTCAGCTTCTGATGTTTCCTTCGACCGACCTGGCTGGTCACTTCGCTTCGATGGAGAAATTCGCCACCGGCTATTTCATCGATAAGCGCACGCTGGATTGGAACAATGAACAATTGTTGCCGCCCGGTTTCGACCGCGCTTCGCCCGCCATCTCACCGCTTCGCGCCAAGGAATTCGCCGGCCTGCCACCGGCCTATATCATGCTGGGCGGCTATGATCCGCTGCATGACGAAGGTCTCGCCTATGCCGATAAATTGCGGGAAGCGGGCGTGACGGCAACCGTCGCCGATTATGGCGACATGGTGCATTGTTTCATTTATCTGCAGACGGTGCTGCCGCAGGCGCATGAAGCGGTGGCCGATGCGGCGAAAGCGGTGCGCGAGGCTCTTGCGGCGGCGTGACGCAGGGGCGAGGCGAAGCCTTACTTGATCTTGCCTTCCTTGAACTCGACATGCTTGCGCAAGACGGGGTCGTATTTCTTGATCGTAAATTTTTCCGTCATCGTGCGGGTGTTCTTCTTGGCGACATAGAAGAAGCCGGTATGGCCTTCGCTGTTGAGGCGAATTTTGGCAGTGGTGGGCTTGGCCATGGCAGTGCTCCAGAAGAACAGATCGAGAGGGGCGGTTTTTGAGGGAAGGGGCCTGGGCTGTCAAGCCGAAGGCTCAAATCCTTGAAATTCAATGCTTTTTCGGCTTGAAGCGCCGCTTTTCCGGGCGCTTGGAGGACTTGTCGGGCCTGACCGCGGGATGGCGGCGGGCGGGCTTTGCTTCCGATTCCGCCAGTTCAAAGCGCAACCCTCCCGTCACGGGGGCCGCCTCCCTCAGTGTGACTTTCACCATATCGCCCAGCCCATAGACCGCGCCCGTGCGCTCGCCGCGCATCGCTTGGGCACATTCGTCGAAGCGGAAATATTCAGGGCCGAGCGAGCGGGCGGGCAGCAACCCCTCTGCGCCGAGATCCTTCAACCGAACAAAAAGGCCGAATTTTGTGACGCCCGTGATGCGAGCTTCGAACACTGCGCCCACGCGATCTTCCATGAAGGCGGCGACATAGCGGTCGGTGGAATCGCGCTCCGCCGCCATGGCGCGCCGCTCGGTCATCGAGATCACCTCCGCGATCTTGGGCAATTCCTTGATCTCGCGGTCGGTCAGGCCGTCGCCGCCGCTCAGTTTCAGACCGCGGATCAAAGCGCGATGCACGATCAAATCGGCATAGCGCCGGATGGGCGAAGTGAAGTGCGCATATTTTGCCAGGTTCAGGCCGAAATGGCCGATATTGGCGGCATCATAGATGGCCTGCGCTTGGCTTCTCAGCACGACATCGTTCATCACCGCTTCATGCGGCGTGCCTTTGGCCTGCGCCAGAATGCGGTTGAAGGTGCGCGGCTCGATCACCTGACCCTTGGCGAAATTGATGTTCAGCGTCTTCAGAAAGTCGGAGAAGGCATACATCTTCTCGCGCGTAGGGGCGCCATGCACGCGATAGATCAAGGGCGTGCGCGCTTTCTCCAGTGCCTCGGCGGCTGCAACATTGGCCAGCACCATGAATTCCTCGATCAGCCGCATGGATTCCAGTCGCTCGCGGAAGGCGATGGAAGCGACATGGCCGTCGGCCCCCAATTGGATGCGCCGCTCGGGCAGGTCCAAGTCCAGCGGATTGCGCTTTTCTCGCGCGACTGTGAGCGTCTTGTAGGCGGCCCATAGATCGGCCAGTGCCGCCCGCACGGACGCGCTCATCTCGGCGTCCGGGTTGCCATCGAAGGCGGCCTGGGCGCGTTGATAAGTGAGCCGCGCCGCGGAGCGCATGACCCCGCGCAGGAATTTGTGGCTACGCTGGTGGCCGTTGGCATCGAACACCATGCGCACCGCCAGACAGGGACGGTCTTCGCCTTCCTTCAAGGAGCAGAGATCGGCCGAAAGCTCTTCCGGCAGCATCGGCACCACCCGGTCGGGAAAATAGGCGCTGTTGCCGCGGTTGAGGGCTTCCTTGTCGAGAGCGGACCCCGATGTCACATAATGGGCGACATCGGCGATGGCGACGAGAACGATGTGACCGCCCTTGTTGGCGTCATCATCGTCTGGTCCGGCCCATACCGCGTCGTCATGATCGCGTGCATCCACCGGATCGATGGTGAGAAGGGGCAGCGACCTGAGATCGGTGCGACCGCGTGGATCGATGGCTTTGGCGGCCTTGGCTTCATCCAGCACGCTCTGTGGAAACGCGGTCGGGATGCCATGGGCATGAATGGCGATCAGGCTGATGGTCTTGGGACTGTCCATGCTGCCGATGCGTTCGACCACTCGCACGCGGGGAAAACCGGCGACCTTGCGGCCGGTTGGTTCGCACAGCACAAGGTCGTTGTTCCTGGCGCCCGCGGCATCGACTTTTTCCAGCGCATATTCGGCGCGCGCCTTGCGATCCACCGGCACGACCCGGAAATGCGCGCCGGATTCGCGGATCACGCCCAGAAGACGTTGCGGTCCCGCTTCGCTTTCCAATGTCCGGATGACACTGGCTTCATAGGCTTCGCCGTGCCGTTCCAGTCGCGCCAGAATGCGTGCGCTCTTGCCGGGCGCCGAGCCGCTCTTGGGCGGGGCGACATAAATGACCGGCGGCGCGGCATTACTCTGCCAATCGAGCGGTCGCGCCAGCACTTCGCCATCGGCGTCGGTGCCGGTAATTTCCAGCACGGCCACTTCGGGTAATTCTCCGGCCTTGGTCAGGCCGCGTTTTGCCTGTCCGGCGATCGCGCCCTCGGCTTCCAGCTCGCGTAAAAGGCGCTTCAGCAGAATGCGGTCGGAGCCCTTCAACCCGGTAAGCCGCGCCAGGTCGCGCTTGGTCGCGCCAGGATGCTCGGCCAGAAGCGTCAGCAGGCGGGCCTTGTCGAGCTTCGGTGCGTTGGTGCGCGCCAATTATTCGCCTGCGACCGGCTCGGGCTTTTTCTTGGTTTTGGCGACCGGCTTCTTCTTGGTGGGCGCAGCCTTGGCTGCTTTCTTGGCAACAGAGTCGGGCTTGGCGTCGGCCTTGGCTTTTGGCTCCGCCTTCGGTTTTGCAGGAGCCTTCGTTTTTTTCTTCTTCTTGCCGCCGCCTTTGGCTGCGCGCTCGGCGATCATCGCCAACGCCTGCTCCAAGGTCACGTCCATCGGGTCGTTGCCCTCGGGAATGGTGGCGTTGGTTTCGCCATCGCTGACATAGGGACCATAACGGCCCTTCAGCACCTTGACAGCTTTGCCGTCGCCGTCCTGTCCCAATTCTTTCAGGGCCTGCGGTCCGCGGCGTCCACCGCCTTTGGCTTTCTTTTCCGCCAGGATCGTGACGGCGTGATTGAGACCAATGGCGAAGACGTCGTCAGGCGATTCCAGCGATGCGTATTTGCCGTCATGGGCGACATAGGGCCCGAAACGGCCGAAATTCGTCGTGATCATCTTGCCGTCTTCGGGATGGGCGCCCACTTCGCGCGGCAGCGACAGCAGCTTGACCGCCAGCGCCAGATCGACGGCGGAGGGATCGGTTCCTTTGGGAAGGCCGGAGCGCTTGGGTTTCTTGTCTTCGCCCAATTGCACATAGGGCCCGAAACGGCCCGCGCGCAGCGTCACTTGTTGATCCGTGCCGGGGAAGAGGCCCAGTTCGCGCGGACCGGCGTCGCCTTCGCCCGGCTTGGCGCCGATCTGGCGGGTGAATTTGCACTCGGGATAGTTGGTGCAGCCCACAAAGGCGCCGAAGCGGCCCAGCTTCAGATTGAGGCGTCCGTCGGCGCAGGCGGGGCATTTGCGGGGATCGGCGCCGTCTTCGCCCGCAGGGAAGATGTGCGGCGCCAGCACCGAATCGAGTTCGTCGATCACGTCGCTGATCTTGAGATCCTTGGTTTCGCCCACCGCGGCCGAGAAATCCTTCCAGAAATCCCTGAGCAACTGCTTCCAGTTGAGTTCGCCCGCAGAGACTTCGTCCAATTTCTCTTCGAGATCGGCCGTGAAGTCGTATGCGACATAGCGATGGAAGAAGCTGTTGAGGAAGGTGGTGACCAGTCGGCCTTTGTCTTCGGGATAGAAGCGGTTGCGATCCATCCGCACGTAGGCGCGGTCGCGCAAGGTGGAAAGGATGGTGGCGTAAGTGGATGGCCGGCCGATGCCCAGCTCCTCCAGCTTTCGCACCAGGCTGGCTTCGGAATAGCGCGGCGGCGGTTCGGTGAAATGCTGCGCCGGCGTCACTTTTTCAACTTTGCCGGCCTCGCCTACCGCGACCTTGGGCAGTTTCGAGCCTTCTTCATCAGAGGCGTCATCTTCGCCTTCCAAATAAAGCGTCAAAAAGCCGTCGAACAAGGTGACCGTACCGGTGGCGCGAAGGGTGATCTTCTTGTCGGCGGAGATCACATCCACCGTGGTGCGTTCCTGCTCGGCACTTTCCATCTGGCTGGCGACAGCGCGCTTCCATATCAGCTCATAAAGACGGGCGGCGTCGGCATCGAGATAACGCGAGACTTCCTCCGGCGTGCGCGCAAAACCGGTCGGCCTGATCGCTTCATGGGCCTCCTGCGCGTTCTTGGCCTTGCTGGTATAGACGCGAGCGTTCTGCGGCACATAGCGGGCGCCATATTTGCTGCCGATTACTTCGCGCGCTTCGGCGACGGCTTCCGGCGCCATGGTAATGCCATCGGTCCGCATATAGGTAATAAGGCCGACCGTATCGCCGCCGATATCGACGCCTTCGTAAAGACCTTGTGCCACCTGCATGGTCCGCTTGGCGGCAAAGCCAAGCTTGCGCGCCGCCTCCTGCTGCAAAGTCGAGGTGATGAAGGGCGGGGCCGGGTTGCGCTTGACCGGCTTGGCCTCGACGCTGCCAATGGCGAATGTCTGAACCTCAATCGCCTGGACAGCGCGTTTCGCGTCAGCCTCGTTGCCGAGCGAAAGCTTTTCCAGCTTCTTGCCGTCCAGCTGGATCAGGCGGGTGGAGAAATCACCCTCCTTGGTGGAGACATCGGCATCGATGCTCCAATATTCCTGGGCCTTGAAGGCTTCGATCTCGGCCTCGCGTTCCACCACCAGGCGAAGCGCAACGGATTGTACCCGACCGGCGGAACGCGCGCCCGGCAGCTTGCGCCACAACACCGGCGACAGGGTGAATCCCACCAGATAGTCCAGCGCCCGGCGCGCCAGATAAGCGTCCACCAACTCTTCGTGAATTTCGCGGGGATGGGCCAGGGCTTCGAGGATGGCCGACTTGGTGACCGCGTTGAACACCACCCGCTCGACCGGTATCTTGCCCAGCACATGCTTCTGCTTGAGCACTTCCAGGATATGCCAGGAAATGGCTTCGCCTTCCCGGTCCGGGTCGGTCGCCAGGATCAGCTTGTCGGCGCCCTTCACGGCGCTGGCGATGTCCTTGATCTTGGCCTGGGCGCGGGCATCCACGTCCCACACCATGGAAAAGTCGTCGTCTGGCTTGACCGAGCCGTCTTTGGAGGGAAGGTCCCGGATATGCCCGAAACTGGCCAGCACCTTATAGTTGCTGCCCAGATACTTATTGATGGTTTTGGCTTTGGCGGGGGACTCGACAACGAGAACGTTCATACCGGCTGCTTTGGACCTTTTGGGCGGCTTATCTGGGG